>NZ_JBFRSN010000997.1:0-4637 GCF_041473595.1 Vibrio sp. 10N.222.46.A1 | reverse complement strand
TAAACGATCGGCATTAGAGCATTATGCTCGGCTTTTAAATTCACTGTTTAAGCTATTCACCTATAAGCACTTGGCTTGTAAGTTCCACTTAAACTAAAGGTTGATTAACCTTCGTTGCGCTCTGGACGACGACCGCGGTTGCCGCCATTGCCTGCTGCGTTGCCATGGCCACGTTCGCCACGGTGGTTACCACGGTGATCGCCACCACGGTTACGGTCAAAGCGACGTTCGCCATCACGACCACCAGCAGAGTTACCATCACGTGCGCCGTCACGGTTGCCACGGTAGCCACCACGACCGCCATTGCCACCTTCACGGTTACCACCTTCGCGATTACCGCCTTCACGGTTACCACGGTAGCCGCCACCATCACGACCGCCACGACCGCCGCCACGGTTGCCATCACGACCGCCGCCGCCACGACGAGGCTCACGGAAGTCATTGAAATCAACAACTACAGCGCCAGCTTCTTTTTGACGAATGCGAAGTTTGCTTAGCTTACCAGCAGTTTCAGAGTTCATTGCTTTTGGCAGTTGAACGTAAGTAGAACCTTGGTCTAGCTTGATAGCACCGATAGAACCTTTAGTTAGGCCTAGTTCGTTTGCTAGTGCGCCAACGATGTCTTTAACCTGAACGCCTTGCTCACGGCCAACTTGTAGTTGGTATGTATCCCAATCTTGAGTATTGAAGTTACGACCACCACCGTCACGGCCATTGTCACGATCTTCACGACGCTCTTTGCGACGGTTCTTATCACGCTCAATAGCAGCGATCATTGGGTCTTCGCCAACGTAGAATAGAGGGCTCTTACCTTGCTGACGCTTAAGAAGCATTGCAGCTAGAGTAGCAGCATCAACTTCTAGAGATTCTTGTAGTGTAGAGATTAAACCTGCGAAGTTTTCTAGAGCTTTGCTCTCTTTCTCAGTTTCAAGCTCAGCACCAAGCTTAGCAACACGTGCAGCAGCAACTTCGTCACGTTGTGGAAGTTGGATTTCTTCCATTTGAGACTTAGTTACACGCTCGATAGTGCGAAGCATACGAATTTGGTTAGTACGAACTAGTAGGATCGCTTTACCTTTACGTCCAGCACGGCCAGTACGACCAATACGGTGGATGTAAGATTCAACATCAAATGGGATGTCGTAGTTGAATACGTGAGTGATACGTGGAACATCAAGACCACGTGCTACAACGTCAGTTGCAACTAGGATATCGATAACACCTTGTTTGATGTGATCAACAGTGCGCTCACGTAGAGACTGAGGAATATCACCGTGCAGTGCAGCAGCTTTGAAGCCACGTGCAGATAGCCAATCAGCTAGACGCTCAGTGTCTTGACGAGTACGTACGAATACGATTGACGCGTCAGTTTCTTCAGTTTCAAGAAGACGAGACATTGCTTCGTCTTTTTCTACGCCTTTAACAACCCAGTAGTTCTGCGCTACTTTGTCAACTGTGTGGTTAGTACCAGCAACATCAACTTTAGCCGGGTTACGTAGGTAACGGTCAACAATAGTTTTAACCATTGGAGGCATAGTCGCAGAGAAAAGTACACGTTGTGCAGATTCTGGAGCTTGCTCTAGGATCCAAGTAACGTCATCTACGAAACCCATTTTTAGCATTTCATCTGCTTCATCAAGAACAAATGTGTGCGCTTCATCTAGGTGTAGACGGTCACGAGTTAGTAAGTCTTTAACACGACCTGGAGTACCAACAACAATGTGAGCACCGCGGCTTAGAGCGCGCATTTGGTCAACAATTGAAGCGCCGCCGTAGATTTCAAGAACTTTAAGACCTTTGATATCACGGCCTAGGTTTTTGATTTCCGCAGCAACTTGAATCGCTAGCTCACGAGTAGGAGCCATGATGATTGCTTGTGGTTTATGTTGGTTCAGGTTGATTTTGTTAAGTAAAGGCAGAGAGAATGCTGCTGTTTTACCAGTACCAGTCTGTGCTTTACCTAGTGCGTCACGGCCTTCAAGAAGAAGAGGAATAGCTGCTGCTTGGATTGGAGTCGGAGAAACGAAACCCATGCTATCAAGAGCTGAAAGAATGTTTTCGTTTAGGGCTAATTCATTAAATTGAATTACAGATTCGGACATTGGGATCCCACTATATATAAGTAAACAAAAGGTCCCGGGAGCTCTATCAATTCCAATACTGATCCAATCAGATACTGATTCCATTCAGAGTTACGAAGCAGTAATAAAACACTTCAAGCCATTAGGGACGTCTAAGGGAGGCGGATTATTCCTTAAATGCATAAAAAAAGCCAGAAAAAATTGAAATACATCACATATTTTTCGGTTTTACATCAACACTGGCTATCATATCGTCAAAACTTGATGAATATCTCGTCACAGCACCAAACTTCTAGCAAATTGACCTAGTTAAATAAGAGGGCAATTAATTTACGCTCACTTCGCCTTTAAGTAGTAATCAAGCCTCGCAATGATTATAGTGTGCTCAATTGTCCTCGATAGATAAAAGTCAAATGTTTCAAGATAATCCTCTACTCGCTCAACTCAAACAGCAAATCCAAGAAACCCTCCCTAAAAAGGAAGGTACGATCAAAGCCACTGAAAAAGGGTTTGGTTTTCTCGAAGTCGATAGCAAAACTAGCTTCTTCATCCCACCGCCGTACATGAAAAAATGTGTGCACGGTGACAAGGTGATTGCCATCATTCGCACAGAGAAAGAGCGCGAAGTTGCAGAGCCAGAGGAGTTGATTGAACAGGGTCTTACTCGCTTTATTGCACGAGTTAAGCTTTTCAAAGGTCGATTGAACGTTGTTCCAGATCACCCGCAACTGAAAAAACTGCAGCTTAAAGCGAAAGCACAGAAGGGTTTGAACCCTGAAACGCTTAAAGAAGGCGACTGGGTTGTTGCTCATATCGTTCAACACCCGTTAAAAGGTGACAACGGCTTCTTAGCTCAGATCTCTGAGAAAATCACAGACGCTGATGACAAAATCGCGCCTTGGTGGGTAACGCTAGCGCAAAATGACCTACCAAACAGCGAACCTGAAGGCATCGACGACTGGCAGATCAAAGACGACGCTGATCTTGAACGTGTAGACATGACTCACGTCCCTTTTGTGACTATCGATGGCGAAAGCACAAAAGATATGGACGATGCGCTTTACGCTAAGAAGAAAGAGAACGGTGATTTCGAACTGACTATCGCAATTGCTGATCCTACCGCTTACATCTCTCCAGATGATGAAATGGATAAAGTGGCTCGCGAGCGTGGTTTCACTATTTACCTGCCTGGTCGTAACATCCCAATGTTGCCTCGCGATCTAGCTGACAACTTATGTTCACTCATAGAGAACGAAGTTCGCCCGGCACTTTGCTGCACAGTAACGGTATCTAAAGATGGTGTTATCGGTGATGACATTAACTTCTTCGCTGCAAACATAAAATCTCACGCTCGTCTTGCTTACGACCACGTATCAGACTGGCTAGAAACAGGTGCATCAGAGAAATGGCAACCGTCAGAAGAGATTGCTGCAATTGTTTCTGATCTTCACCAATTCGCACAAGCGCGTTCAGCATGGCGCTCAGCCAATGCTGTTGTGTTCCCAGATCGTCCTGACTACCGCTTTGAACTTAGCGAAGACAACGATGTTGTCGCTATCCACGCGGACATGCGTCGTAGCGCAAACAAGTTGGTTGAAGAGTCTATGATCAGCGCGAACATCTGTGCAGGTCGAGTATTAAAAGAAAGCTTTAACCAAGGTGTCTTTAACTGTCACTCTGGTTTTAAAGCTGAGAAATTAACAGACGTTCTGGAGCTGGTTAACCCAGAAGCAGAGACGCCGTTTACAGAAGAGCAGATCGTTTCTCTGGAAGGTTTTGCTACTCTGCGTCGTTGGTTAGGTTCTTTAGACAACAGCTACTACGACAACCGTATTCGTAAATTCCAAGCATACAGCGAGATCAGCAATGAACCTGCGCCGCACTACGCAATGGGATTAGACATTTACGCAACTTGGACTTCTCCAATTCGTAAATACGGTGACATGATTAACCACCGCATGCTTAAAGCACACATCCTAGGTAAAGCGCCAATTCAAACACCAGACGAAACCATTGGTGATGAACTTGCCCTGCACCGCCGTCACCACGGTATGGCTGAACGTAACGTTGGCGATTGGTTGTATGCTCGTACTCTAGCGAACGCTCCAGTTGAAGAAACTCGTTTCCAAGCAGAGATTTTCGATATTAACCGCGCAGGTATGCGTGTACGCCTACTTGACAATGGTGCAGCGGCGTTTATCCCTGGCTCTCTCATTCTTGATAATAAAGAGAGAATAGAGTGCAACGGTGATATGGGTACTGTATCTATCGATAAAGAAATGGTATACAAACTGGGAGACGTTTTAGAAGTAGTTCTCTCAGAAGTTAATCAGGAAAACCGTAACTTGGTAGCAAAACCTACACAAGTTTTTGCGGACTTGCCTAGCGGGCCTGAAACGACAAATGAAACCGAAGCCTAATTTCTGATAGGTTTACTTCTAAAGGCGCTAATTATTAGCGCCTTTTTTGTAAATGTCTCATGCTTAAACAATACTAAAAAAAGCAATTAATCTACAACGCCAAAGAAGCTCACTATGCCATCAATCACGGTCACTC
>NZ_JBFRSN010000996.1:0-6359 GCF_041473595.1 Vibrio sp. 10N.222.46.A1 | reverse complement strand
TCGAACAAGCTTGTTCGATACAAAAACAACAAAGCCACTCATTAAGAGTGGCCTTGAACTGCAAGTCTAATCATCTAGATGTTAAATGGTCTACTAGCCAAAAGATGCCCAGATAACCGTTGCGACTAAAATTGGGCACACGAACTTCACATACATTGGCCAAACCTTACCAAACCAACCAAGTTGAAAATCAGGACAACCTTGTTCAAGTTCTTTCACTTTTGAAGCTCGGCTCCATACCCAACCACCAAACACACAGAACATCAGTGCAGCGACTGGTTGAAGGTACTGAGTCGCAATCATCGCAACCATGCCAAACATAGCGGCAAAGTTGTAAACAATCACCACACTGAACAATGCGATAGCACCACCAATTACCCAACTTGTTGGCGTTCGTCTGGTCTTAAAACGCTCACTAACAAGAGCGACAGGGGCTTCCAACATTGAAATCGATGAAGTAAGTGCTGCAATCGTTAGCAATAAGAAGAACACAATTGCGAAGACCTGGCCCAGCATACCTAGGCTATCAAACATCAAAGGCAGAACCGTAAATACTAGGGTATCAGAGCTCAGTAATGAGCCATCTTCAGCATAGATTTGAACACCTTTTTGCATCGCAACAAACATCGCAGGCATCACGACTAAACCCGCAATAAAAGCAACCGCGGTATCAACTAAGGTAACGTTCATTGCCATTTTTGGCAGGTTCTCTTTCTTACTTAAGTAAGAGCCATAAACCAACATCGAGCAACCGCCAATAGTGAGCGAGAAGAAGCCCTGTCCCATTGCCGCCAGAATCAGTTTTCTATCCCACACTTTCTCAAAGTCTGGAACAAGGTAATGTTTTAGGCCTTCCATCGCGCCAGATTGCGTCATGATGTAAACAAACAATAAGCCAAATAACACAAATAGCGCAGGCATTAAACGGGTCGACCATTTCTCGATCCCCTGCTTAACACCGCCCTGAACAATCAAGATAGTCAGTACATAGAATGCGACGGTACCAAAAACATTGCGCTCAACACTGAAGCCTTTAAACCAATCAGCAGCAGCCTCTAGACCAATCAGGTCAGCGACAGCACCTATTAGGAAGCAGATCAACCAACCACCGACAATGCTATAAAACGCTAGCACTGCACTTGGAACACTCAACCCAATCCAACCAACAAATTCACCGACTTTCTTGCCTAACGGGTTTGTAGTCAAAGAACGCATGCTATCGACAGGATTTGCTTGGCCATGTCGACCAATAGCCATCTCAACCACCAGCATCGGGAAAGCAACCACGAAAATCATAATTAGGTAAACAAGCAGAAAAGCACCACCGCCGTTACTGGCGACTTGGGTTGGGAAACCCCAAATATTACCTAAGCCAACAGCAGCACCCGCCGCTGCTAAAATAAAACCCAAACGAGAGCTAAAGTGCTCTCTTGAAGAGGAAGATTGTTGGTCCATATTGCCCGCATCAAAAATCAGTGAACTAGTTTAGAAGTACAGTAATCAAAAGCAATGATAGGCACAACTAATAAATGAGCAATCTTCTAGTTTTTACAACAAATACGCTATTTAGAACCATTAAATTAACAAATAACTGGTCTTATCGTTTACCTAAAAGCAGTAAAGCAAGGTTCAGGACTAGAGAAACAATGGATTGAATTGAGATGATTACTCGTCGTATTGTTCAATTTATACGAACAAAAAGAGCACCAAATGGTGCTCTTGTGACTTATAGTTAGATTCAGATTAGATCGTGAAGACTTGATAGTCTTTTAGGTTCGGAATGATTTCATGCAGCTGTTGCTCTTGTTCTGCCATCTCATCTAGAGAATCACAGAACTCATTCGCTTCCTCTTGCACTTGTTGAGAGTGTTCTTTCATGCGCTCTTCAACTTTAAGCTTTAATGCAGCCATGCTGTCAGCCAATTCAGTTAGGTTTAAGCCACCATCTTGTTTCATTTTTTCTGACATCGCATTAAAAGCGCTAGAGATAAATTCTTGGTTAAAGATCTCCTTAGCCTTCTCGAAATCTTCAGACCAACCATTGGCCATCGAATCAAAACTGTCTGCTGGTAACACTAACTCGCCATCTTTGTAGTAACGAGCTTCCAGTTCAGCAAAGTAGGTTTTCATTGACTCTTTTACATTATCAAATGATTCCGGTGAATCTAGGCTAGCAGCAATGTCATCAATAACATCATTCGCTAACGCTAAACCATCGTTAGCCATTTGTTTCGCTCGTGG
Source organism: Vibrio sp. 10N.222.46.A1 (assembly GCF_041473595.1). Classification (NCBI taxonomy): domain Bacteria; kingdom Pseudomonadati; phylum Pseudomonadota; class Gammaproteobacteria; order Vibrionales; family Vibrionaceae; genus Vibrio; species Vibrio sp. 10N.222.46.A1. The sequence goes on along the minus strand of NZ_JBFRSN010000996.1, from coordinate 4,118 downwards.
TAAGTACTCACTCATTTTTTCGCGGTATTTCTCAATCGCCGCTTGTTGGTCGGCATCAAGCTCAACCTTCTCACCATGGATATATAAGTCGTTGTTACCATCAAAAACGGCAGTATCACCATTCACTTGGTGGATTTCGACTTTCTGGTCATCGATTCGCAATTCATTTTTCAAATCAACTCGACACTGAGCAGCAAAAGTTGGCAGGCTCACAACAGAGATTACCGCTGTTAACGATGCGATTAATACACTGTTCTTCATAAACATTTTGTTTTTCATAACATCCTCTCATCAATCTGACAGATTACTATACCCTTGGTATATGCTTCTTTGTCAGAGAAACGTTTTATATATATCCGTTACTCAGTTAGTCGATAGATATTACTTCATAGCAAAACTGTTTATCTGCGACCTTAAACTCAATCTCATCACCGACTTCTTTCCCCATTAGAGCCTGACCAAAAGGTGCATTTTCCGTCACGATAGCAACTTCATTGTTATTCCACGTAACAGAAAGCCCACCGACTCTCGGCCCCATAAAAAAATGTTTATATTGATCATGCTCGTCAATGACCACAACATAGCTGCTCACTGTAATCCTCTCACTATCACGCAGCACTAAGTTACGATAACACTGAATGTCATCTTCACACTCTTGCACTCTTACAGCTTGACCGTGAGCAAGATACGAAGCTTCTAGAGCCAGAGTGTCGTACTTATGCTCAGGCACAGTCTCTTCATCGGTCGCAGCATCAATAGCGCGTTGAGTAGCAGATTGTGCGATACGTAATCGGGATTCGAGTTGCTCTATGATTATTTGGCGAAGCTCAGACTTATTCATACTATTGGGGTGCTTTTCTATAGGAGCTACAGAATAGAATTAGGTACAATCAGGTGCAAGACATTTGATTCATCAAGCGACGCAATCATCAATAGGCGCCCGCTTTAACATCAATACGACACTTAATAACTCAGGTAGAACATAAATGATTGAGCAGAAGCTAAAACAAGTATTCGGATTCGACTCACTGCGTAATGGGCAAAAGCAAGTCATTGATAATGTTCTATCTGGTCACTCGACTGCCGCTATATTCCCAACAGGCTCAGGCAAGTCGCTTTGCTACCAATTGCCAGCACTAGAGTTGCCGCACTTAACCTTAGTGATATCACCATTGTTAGCCTTAATGAAAGACCAGCTCAGCTTCTTACACAGTAAGGGAATAAGCGCGGCTGCAATCGAATCAAGCCAAGACAGACAAACCACACAACAGGTGATGCAATCCGTGCGTAACGGCGATACTAAAATCCTAATGATCTCTGTTGAGCGCTTGAAGAACGAACGCTTTCGTCAGTTTATCTCCCAAGTTCCCATCTCTATGCTCGTAGTTGATGAAGCACACTGTATATCAGAATGGGGACACAACTTCAGACCAGACTACCTGAAGCTTCCCCAATACCAAAAGCAGCTCAATATTCCACAAGTACTGCTACTGACAGCTACTGCGACGACATCGGTTATCCAAGATATGAAGTCGAAGTTTGAAATTGATGAGGAACGCGTTGTGGTTACGGGTTTCTATCGTCAAAACCTCGACCTGTCGATTCAACCTTGCGAACAAACCAGCAAACTAGAAACCTTGTGCAATGTCGTTAACCAAGCTTCTCTAGCTCCGACTATTGTTTATGTCACCCTTCAACAGACAGCAGAGATGGTGGCTCAGCAACTCCGTAATGCTGGCGTTAATGCCGTGGCTTACCATGCCGGTCTTAAGCCTGAAAACAGAGATGCCATTCAGCATCAATTCATGAACGATGACGTGAACTGCATCGTGGCAACCATTGCTTTTGGTATGGGTGTCGATAAGTCCAACATTCGCCGAGTGATTCACTTTGACTTACCGAAATCGATCGAAAACTACTCGCAAGAGATAGGCAGAGCCGGCAGAGATGGTCAGCCTTCAGAATGTATTCTTCTCGCCAACAAATATGGTCTAAGTACACTAGAGAACTTCGTTTTTGGTGATACGCCAGACAACATATCAATTCAAACGGTCTTAAAAGAAATATACGAAAACCAAAACATTGCGGCTTCTGGCGCAAACCAATGGGAAATCATGCTCAACCAATTATCGCGTGAGTCCAACATTCGTCAGTTACCACTTAAAACGCTACTGGTGTATCTCGAAATTGAAGGCGTGATTGAGCCTAAATACAGCTACTTTGCTGACTACAAATTTAAATTCATACGTACTAAGCAGCAGATCACCGAACAATTCCAAGGCGAACGTCGTCATTTTGTGGAAGCGATTTTCCAATGTTCTCCTCAAGCAAGAGTATGGTGCCAAGTCGACTTCGACGCACTGTGGACACACTTCCAGACTGATCGTCAGCGTGTGATTGCGGCAATCGATTACTTCAATGAACAAGGTTGGATTGAGTTGGAAAGTAAGCAGATCACAGATGTGTATGCGATCCACAACACCACTGAAGACATGATGCAGTTATCGGAACGTCTAACTGAATTGTTTAAGGAAAAAGAGAACAGTGAGATAAACCGCCTTAACCAAATGCTGAGCTTCTTTGAGGCTGATACCTGCCTAAGCTCTCGCCTTGCGAGTTACTTCGCCGATGATAAAGCGCCAGCCAAGTGTGGTCACTGCTCAGTATGTCGCGGTCAAGTAGCAATATTACCAACCGTTGATGTTGAGCCTATTGATGATGAAACGGTAATGACATGGACCCATGAGTTCATTTCCGCAAGCCAACAATTGATCACCGACGAAGCCATTACTCGTTTTCTATGCGGAATCGCAACTCCACTTTCAACTAAGCTTAAAGCCAGCAAAATGGTTGGATACGGAAAGCTAGAGCAACAACCATTCAGTGATACCTTAGCGCGAGTTAAACAACTTCCTAGATAAGGCATATCACGTATTGATATAGAAGCTGGCTAGGCTGTGGAGTCTAGTCGGTATTCAAACTCTAGCACTTCCAGCAACACCTCTAAACCTAAACTCTCAGCGCCTTTCCCTAAAAGAAACTCAACTGACGCATTTGGTCTTTGGGTTGTAGCATTACGCTTAAACCAAGCAGGCGAATTTCTCGCCCTTGCTGCCTTTTGAGTATCTCACTCAACAGTTCTTTAAAGTGCTCTCGATCGAGAGAGGCGTGTATGTGCTCGATAGTGGTTTGCTGGAAGTCGGCAAACTTGAGCTTAATGCCCTGCTTGATGATAGCTTTACTTGGGCTAGCTTTCTCTAGACGTGCTTCAAGCTCAGGAAAAAGCTTGTCTTCTATTACTTGCCAACATTCTGCGTAAGTAGAAATATTCTGAGTAAAAGTTCGCTCTACGCCTACTGATTTTCGTTCACGCTCAATAATAACTTCTCTGTCATCAATACCATGGCTGCGCTTCCAGAGTGATGCGCCTTGACGGCCAAACCTGAGCAATAGATCTCGATAGTCAGATTCCTTAATGTCCTTACAAGTAAAGAAGCCAGCTTGATGGAGCTTTTCAATACTGACCTTGCCAACGCCTGGGATTTTTTCGAGTGGCAATTCATCTATCACTGATTGTACGTCTTGTGGAGGTATTACAAACTGACCATTGGGCTTATTCAGATCCGAGGCCACCTTCGCCAAAAATTTAATCGGCGCAATACCAGCAGAAGCGGTCAGGTTAAGTTCATTCCAGATATCGCGACGAATTGATTCGGCAATCAGTGTTGCCGAGCCACGACACAGCGTCGAATCCGTGACATCAAGAAAAGCTTCATCTAAAGACAGAGGTTCAATGATGGATGTATATCGAGAAAAAATCTCGCGAATCTTTTTCGATATCTCGACGTAGACCGACATCCTACCAGGAACAACCAACAGATTGGGACAAAGCTGCAGCGCCTTTCCCGTCGGCATTGCAGAACGAATACCAAACTTGCGAGCTTCGTAATTACAGGTACTCAAAACGCCACGCTGCTTTTCATGCCCCCCGACTGCAAGTGGTCGATTTCGGTAAGCAGGATTATCTCTCATTTCAACAGCTGCGTAAAAACAGTCCATATCAACGTGGATTATCTTTCTTACTTTCTCTTCACCCGCACTACACATCTAGGAATCTG
>NZ_JBFRSN010000995.1:0-908 GCF_041473595.1 Vibrio sp. 10N.222.46.A1 | reverse complement strand
ACCTAGCAAGCCAAATGATACACTCCCACCACTGCTACCAGAGCTTGTAACGGGCTTCTTCTTCAAGCCGGAGTACGCAGATCTCTTAGCGTGTGTTGAAACAAATTTAGCAGTTTCTGTACCCGCGATCACGCTATCGATCCAATCTTTATAATCGTAGATTTCAGTAAATACGGACGTTACGATAGAACTACCACCACAGGTTGCAGGACCAAAGCTAGTAATACCGACTTGTCGATAATCAGAACCATCTTTCCAGTAAACTGGACCACCAGAGTCTCCTTGGCAGGTACTGCCATATAAACTAGTGAAAATGTTGAAATCACCTGTGAAACAAATTTGTTTACCAGTTAGAGGAGGATTTGGGTTGTCCTTACCTGTAAATGCGTTCTTGCACGTTGTGTTATCTACGTAAGCCAGAGTTACTTTCTGTAATAAGGTGGTTCCGTCAAAGCCTGTACGTGTATTACCATGACCAACGGCCACAAAATCACTCGCCGCATTACGATAAGTTTCATTTGATGGACGCTTCACAACATCGTTGATCGAATCAACATTGAGTGCACTTTCTAGCTTGAGAATAGCAACATCATTGCGCAAAAAGTCGCTGATTTCATCCGAGTAATCACTAGGGTAATAGACCTCAGAAACGCGCGCTTTCTGGATATTACCCTTAGGGAATTGAGAGGTATCTTCTATCTGAGGAACAACGACAGTAAACAACTGTCCTTCCTCATCACCATAAATACAGTGCGCAGCAGTCAAAACATGGCTTGGGTCAAGAATCGTTGCACCACAATATGAGCCCGTTGAGTAAACCCCATCGTAATCAATACGATCGATAAACAAGCTCGCCATTGATGGGAAATTGGTGACTGAAGCGTTGCTACCGTTAACGGTAGCAACGC
>NZ_JBFRSN010000994.1:0-254 GCF_041473595.1 Vibrio sp. 10N.222.46.A1 | reverse complement strand
CCATCAAAGGAATGATCAGCAATGAAAGGCTAGCAAGAACTGTAAATACGGTTTTCCCCGGCAAGTTAGCCCCAGTTCTTCCTGAATACTGCCAAGTTCGAAAGTACTTAAGAACCGCCCATTCTATTAAACGAGCGAGGGCGATGATCAACGAAGCCAAGCCAAATAGAACAATGGCTCCGGCTGCTGCTCGTGGTAATAGATTAAGGTCTGGGTCGTTAAACCATTGCCATACCAAAACGGCAAAGGTAGGT
>NZ_JBFRSN010000993.1:0-2673 GCF_041473595.1 Vibrio sp. 10N.222.46.A1 | reverse complement strand
ACAAGACTTGCGAGCATCTCATCATCAGACAGTTCAACCGTAACACTGGAATTACGAACTTCAGCAATCAATATTCCTTGATAAGCTTCTCCCTTACCTTCTTTAGCAAGAGTGACAAAACGCAGTATCTCTTCTTCGAAAATAAAATAGTTTGATGCGTTCAAAGCTTCTAAGGTTGTTGGTAATGTCTTATTGTCAAAGCTTGCGTTGACCACAAACCCAGACGGCAGACATGCCATCACTTGCTTCCTATCTTCCGACAATGTAACGATGCTATCCCACATTCGAATTGTGTACCCTTAATAACTCTGTTGTTATGCAGTCTATATAATTCGCTCAGTGCTTAGAATCACTACAGTAGAATAATCAGCGTCACATCACTTACTTTCGATGTTGCAAAGGGACTCATAAATAAGACTGACCGATTCTAATCTCTTCTTCACCTTTACAAGAAAAATTCTTTCACGATTTTTCAAACTATGAATATTGGGTACGAGCATAAGATCGCAATACAGCGACGGATCTTCATCACCAAACGATTCGGGATGAATGGATGTGATAATATGAAATTATACCTTCCAAACAACGGCGATGATTAGATCGGTAGAATTGAGATAGGAAATGAGCGTCATGATGGACATGTTCAACAAAGTGAGAAATTGCATAAAGATTGGATAATTGAAATTACATAGGTCATTACATACTGCTGTTCAGTTTACAGTGTAAATCCGGCCTTCTAATTTACACTGTAAATCTAATTAACAGCTCTACATATGCTCTGTCGTTCCAAATTTAGTGACAATCGTTGATCTACCTATTTACAGTGTAAATTTGATAGTAGAGTACCGACATCTTTTCTAAACTGTAGCTCAGCTTGTTTTCGTCCGACTAGATTAAACTGTTCGACACAAGTCCCCCACTCTTTCTGCTGCACGACTTTCGCGATAAGTAAGTCTGAAACAACGAAACCTGTATCGATTATAGCGTCAGGTTCAGCTATGTGAGCTTGATGACCATTACTCTGGAGAATCAAATTCAGGGCACTGAAACCAATGCTGTCGTAACTATTACCACCATCGACATAATTCCTGAGGAGTTGGATTTCAGACTCTGCTATAGATTCCGCTTGCCTTGGCAATAATGCGCGCACCATATCAACCTCGAGAGAAGCCAAAGAACCAGAAGTGAGAAAACAGAAACTACGTTCAAAGTGACTTATCAGATTGTAGATCCAATTCTGTGCGTTTTCATTAAGTGGCTTAACCATCAATACCGAGTGACAGCCGCTTGCTTGATCGCGCTGGTGGCCAATGTGCATAGGTACAAAATCGTTATCGCGCCAGAATGAAATTAATTCACTGGTCGCGCCAAAGCTCGTTGCTAAGTAATCCGCCTGATTAGTTTGCTTTGACAACTGCCCCAACATCCAACGACCAATCCCCGAACCTTGATGACGTGTTGAAACGGCAATACGCATAACTCGAAGGCAACGACTGCTCGCCGCTTGCGTACAACCCAGTTGGTTTGCGAGTAATACTGGAGCTAGGTGACCTTGAGGTCTTCGTTTTCCAAGTTGAATCTGAGCAATCAGATCGCTATCCAACCCACCTTCTTCAGTTACCAACATACAACCTAAACATTCGTTTTTCTGCCAAGCAGCGTACAAACGGATTGCTGGATTGTTGAGAAACTGCATTAGATCGTTTGGTGACGTTTGATAATGAGCGTCAACAAGAAGAGAAAAACATTGCTGTAGCGGCTCCGGATTCGCCAAGCATTCTGCCTTTGATAACTCGACCAAGCTCAGTTGGTTGATTGCCAGATCAGAAAAGCTATCTAACTCATGAATCACCGAGTCACTTAGCGACGCGTCGTTACCAAGCAGGAAGCAATCAAACAACCAGCGCTCTAGTGGATCATTGCGATTCCAACGAATGGGCTGATCGAGCTTAAAACCTTTCCACCCTGGGCGATGATCTGAAAGCCAAGACTCGAACTTAAGTCCAAACCCTCTCCCACTCCCCTCGTATCCGTGAACGGTGGTTGAAAAAACCATACGATGATAAATGCCAACCATAGATTTGAGCATCGGGATTGGAATTGCAGCCGCTTCATCGACTAATAGCAAATCACAATCAGGCTTAGACTTAAGTAATTCATCTGGTGCTACGAATCTTAAACTTCCGCTTTGATAGCAAATGTAAGTAGCGTTGACCACTTCACAGTCTTCTAGGCGTTGACTCGCGTGGGAAAATACAGGCTCGATTGCTTTCACTGAAGGCGCTGTCACGATGATATTTAATCCATGACGCTCAACTAAAAGCTGAGCAGCGGCAATACCCAATGTAGAGCTTTTACCACGCCCTCTATCTGCCGTGAGAACTAAAGGACGTTTACGATGCCCAGACACCACTTTTTTAACCAACTCAACGGCCAGATTTTGCTGTTCAAATTTGTCCAAACTGTTTTCAAAGTCTTGCTTCAGAGGAAGTGCTTTAGTCGCTTGAACAACATCGTCTGTTTCGTTATGTTGTGAAACCGAAATGAGCTTATTGAAATTCTCCTTTAACCAACGTTGGCCAAAGCTCTCGTTATCTTCAGAGTCATCAACTTTTGGCGGCAACACCAACAACAGCCCACCACCGATTAACGAACCTAGTGCAGCGCTAAAAC
>NZ_JBFRSN010000992.1:0-1359 GCF_041473595.1 Vibrio sp. 10N.222.46.A1 | reverse complement strand
TCAACTTGCCTTGTATATTGGCTGGTTCATTATCATGGTTCTCGGTATTCGCCTTGGCCACGAATACAAAGACTTAGAAAAAGCGGCACTCAAAGGAATATCCAATGGCTTAGGCGCGGTTTTAATACTTTTAGCCGTTGGCGCTCTTGTTGGTACTTGGATCTCAGGCGGGATCGTACCTACTATCATTTACTATGGTCTGAAAGCTATCCACCCTTCTATCTTCCTTTTAGCGACCATGATTATCTGTTCTCTAACCGCATTGGCAACTGGTACTTCTTGGGGCGCTGCGGGTACAGCAGGTATCGCGATGATGGGTATTGGCCAAGGCCTAGGTGTTCCAGCACCGATTACTGCAGGTGCAGTGCTGTCAGGTTGTTACTTCGGCGACAAGATGTCTCCACTTTCTGATTCAGTGATTCTGGCTTCTTCAATGTCTGGTGTTGAAGTGGTTGAGCACATCAAGGGCATGCTGCCAGTTGCGTTAATCAGCTACGTGATTACTGGCATCATGTTTACTGCGTTTGGTTTTCACTACGCAGGTAACGTTGACATGAGCCAAGTAGATTCTGTCATTAAAGCAATGGAAGTTCAGTTCTACATCACGCCTTACTCATTTGTCCCAGTACTGATCGTGCTTGGTCTGTTGGCTTTCCGCATGCCTTCATTCCCGGTAATCAGCTTCGGTTCTCTGCTAGGTATTATCTGGGCAGTCATGATCCAAGATATCGATTTCCTAACGGCATTCAATACTGCTTGGGCACCGTTCTCTATCTCCTCTGGCGTAGAGTTTATTGACTCGATTCTTAACCGTGGCGGCATGTCTTCAATGCTTGGTTCGGTAGCGGTAATTGTGTTTGGTTTAGGTTTTGGTGGCTTACTGGATAAAGTGGGCGTATTAGAGACGATTGCTAAGGTGTTCGAGCGCCGAGTAAATAGCGCAGGCTCTCTAGCAACAAGCACGATCGGCACGGCTTTCATGGGTAACGTGTTCGGTTCTGCGATGTACGTATCGTTAATCCTTACGCCAAAAATCTGTGCGAAGAACTACGACCGTTTGGGCTACAAACGTAAGAACCTATCTCGTAATGCTGAGTTTGGTGGCACGTTAACCTCAGGCATGGTTCCTTGGAGTGATAACGGTATCTACATGGCGAGTATTCTTGGTGTCGCAACGCTCTCTTACGCTCCGTTCATGTGGTTGAGCTTCATCTGTATCCTCGTGACTATCGTAACGTCTTACATGGGTTGGTTCGTTGATAAATGTGAACCAACAGCACCAGCGCTTGAAACTGAAGAAGCCGCTGAACTGAGCAAGCAACAAGCTTAAGCTAAGGCTTTAGTGCTTAAGCACAAAAA
>NZ_JBFRSN010000991.1:0-312 GCF_041473595.1 Vibrio sp. 10N.222.46.A1 | reverse complement strand
CTAGCGCTTCCGGGAATACGAAGCGATTTGTCGAACAGCTAGGATTACCTGCGATTAGGCTTCCTACTGAGGCCAATGAAAGGGCGCTAGAGATTGAGCAACCATTCGTACTTATATGCCCGACTTATGCCGATGGTGAGGGGCGAGGAGCTGTGCCTAACTCCGTTATAAGTCTATTGAATAACCCGAATAATCGAGCATTGATTAAAGGTGTGATTGCATCGGGAAATCGAAACTTTGGAGCTCTTTTTGCTCGCGGAGGTGCCATTGTCGCTGAAAAATGCAATGTGCCGCTGTTGTATCGTTTCGAAC
>NZ_JBFRSN010000990.1:0-803 GCF_041473595.1 Vibrio sp. 10N.222.46.A1 | reverse complement strand
ATTCCAGCGAGACTTCAGAAAACCGAACCAGTTCACACGATGAAATTCCCGCATGATTGTAGTAGCTAGTACCATATTGGCTAAGCCCCATGAGCCTTTGCCTTGTTCATTATAAACAAAGCCGACTCGTCGATTTTTGTATGCATCACGAAGACGAACCTGAGGTAGCGCCATGCCAATAAAGCGTGAACTTGGTTTACTGCGTAGGTCTTGCCATGCTTTGAAATCAGGACCGGATAGAATTTTATTGATTCGCGTTATATCAGAGAGCCAGTCTGCACCATTTTCACCAAAAAACGTTGGTACTGGAGAGAAAAGCATCGGGCAAAGCGTCGCTTCTCCTAATTTACCTAACAGTTCTACGGTAAATAGGTCGTCATAATTGGCATCAAAATCGATGTCCATCGAGATAGGGTGGCTAAATGTGATGCATCCAAAGGGGTGACCCCCTAAAGTATTTAGCTCGCTATTACCTATCTTGTTATACAAATCGCTGGATTTTGTTGAGTACGCTTGATTGACATCGCTGGATATCTCAGTCCAATTCATATCGAGTAATTTTACATGAGCTCTTTGGTAGCTTATGGGCAAAGATACAAGTTGCTGAAGACTTAACCAGTTGCGTTCTAACTTTTGAAAATCAGGCTCATGAATTATTGCATCGAGCTGTAAACTGAGTGCAGTATCAATCTTCGATATTAGTGTGGATATCAATGAAATCAATGAGGATTTAGAGCGTAAAGAGTGTTGGTCTAGCTCAGATAATAGAGATAAAGCCTCTTTTATAAAGGTATTATCTGTAT
>NZ_JBFRSN010000989.1:0-2728 GCF_041473595.1 Vibrio sp. 10N.222.46.A1 | reverse complement strand
CAAGCATGTGACCTCAACCTTGTATGTATGTTGGGCTGCTCAAGCTGGCTTAAAGCTCTTGTATGATTTACCAAAACGAACTCGTAAAGATAAGCTTTCTGGGGTTTACAACCACGAGATACATAACCCGTACCACCCAATTTTACGTGGCTTCGACGATACCTTCTTGGCACCGCACTCTCGCTATGCTGATTTCTCTCAGGAATACTTAGCCGAGCATACCGACCTTGATGTTCTTGCGACTTCTGATGTGGCAGGCGTATACCTCGCGGCGACTAAAGATAAGCGAAACGTGTTTGTAACCGGTCACCCTGAATACGATGCTCATACACTTCACAACGAATACATTCGAGATTTGGGTGAAGGCATGGAGCCGGTGATACCAATCAACTACTACCCGAACAACAATCCAGACAACAAGCCTGTAGCAAGTTGGCGTAGTCATGGACACTTATTGTTTTCAAACTGGCTTAACTACTGCGTTTACCAACAAACACCTTACGATCTGGATCACTTCAGCGAAGACAACTTCACCAAGGACGACTAAGTTCTTTCTTCCGATTCACAAACACATAAAGCCGTATTCCATAGGTTGTTGATAAAACACCAAATTGGACACGGCTTTTTTTATGGTGTTTGAGTCGCATTCCATAATCGACATAACACTTAAGTGTGTTCGATTTCATATCATGGGTCTGTGTTCAAAAGGAGCTGCACATGCCTAACAAGTCGCTATTACCAAAATCCACTCTGTTCTCTCAACTCACGCTACTCGCCTCTCTTTCTTTGGTAGGTTGTGTTTCTGTAACCGAAGGTCCACCAAAAATGGCAAGTGATCCAATTGCGATGTCTCAATCACGTATTGAATTGGGTTTGGGTTACATGGGACAAGGTAATATGGTCAAGGCACGTGAAAATCTAGAGCTCGCTATCAAACACGCTCCTAGCTATTACCGCGCCCAACTTTCGATGGCACATTATTACGAGCAAGTTGGCGAAGTAGATGAAGCAAGAACGACTTACCGCAAAGCACTCAGTCTAGATTCAAGAAACGGCAATGTATTGAATAACTACGGTACATTCTTGTGTAAACAGGGCGAATACGAGCAAGCCGATAAATACTTTAACCGTGCCATCGACCAACCCTATTATTATCTCGTCTCTGCCAGTTATGAAAATGCGGCATTCTGCGCGTTTAAAGCCGGAGAGGTCGAGCAAGCAAAATACTACTTCTCTCGTGCGATTGACCACGACCCAAATCGAGCTAGATCCGTACTACAGCTTTCTAAAATTGAAGTCAGTGAGGCCGAATACAATGACGCTAGGCTCCGCTTATTCAAATTCCACCAGCGTTATGGCTACCAAATTCCATCGCTTAAAATCTTGGTCGATCTCGAAAACAAAGCAGGTAACAGTGCTCTAGAGAAGAAATATCAGAGTAAGTTAGATGAGTTACTTTCTGCTTAGCGCATATGAAAAACACAAAAAAACGGGCTTGTTGCGTTAACAACAAGCCCGTACGTAATTTCAACTTAATGTCTTAACACAGTGCTGCCGCTATTTTAGCGCGATCCACTCTTGTCTTTGCTCGTCGTCCATAAAGGTCCATGTGATAAAGCGACTCACCTTCTGGCCTTGCGACATCTCAACCACTTTTACTTGTTTAGCTCTTAGCTTACCCAGCTCTGAACGAACCATATCGACGTTGTCTTTCTTAGAAATCAATGTCGTGAACCACAATACTTGAGTAGCAAAAAGTTGGCTCTCTCTCGCCATTTTCATAATGAAAGCAGCTTCGCCACCCGGACACCAAAGTTCAGATTTTTGGCCACCAAAGTTTAAGGTTGGTTTCTCTTGCTTAATCGATTTGGCTGGCTTCTTATTCATCTCGGGCTTGAATGACTTGCCCGCTTTCTTAGCTCGGTTTTCCGCTAAGTTATCCAGTTTACGTTGTGATCCCTTTTCCGCCTCTTCTAGAGAACTATGGAATGGAGGGTTACAAATAGTGACATCGTAACGTTCATTATCCTTAATCACGCCTTTAAAGATAGATTCAGAGTCCGCTTGTAGACGAGCTCGGATCTTACCTTTTAGATTAGGGTTACTTTCAGCAATGAAGTTCGCTGTTTTGATGGAGACTGAATCGACATCCGTACCCGTACAGCGCCATTTATACTCTGTCGCGCCAATGATTGGGTAAATACAGTTTGCACCAACACCGATGTCTAATGCTTTCACAGAAGCGTGATTATAAGGCTCACCTTGTCCATCGCTGTTTAGGATGTCTGCCACTCTGTGGATATAATCTGCACGGCCAGGAATTGGTGGGCACAAGTAACCAGCAGGAATATCCCAATGCTTAACGCCATAGTGATGCGCCAGTAAAGCCTTGTTAAGTAGCTTAACAGCCAATGGATCAGAGAAATTAACGGTGTCTTCGCCCGCCGGGTTCTTGATCAGATGTTCTTTTAGCTCAGGTAACGCTGCAACCAATAACTCAAAGTCGTAGCGACCTGTGTGTTGGTTTCTTGGGTGTAATCCACCTTGAGGCTTCTCTGCCGAACGTCTTTTCCGTGCTGCATTCTTGTTAAATACAGTTTTATTGAAAGACGCCTTATTCGATGATCCTTTATTCGCACCCGGTTTACCTTTGCTATCTTTTGCAAAAGGTCGCTTTGCTTTGTTGTCAGCACCTTTGGGAGCACTGTTTTTGCGGTCTGATGTGTTC
>NZ_JBFRSN010000988.1:0-628 GCF_041473595.1 Vibrio sp. 10N.222.46.A1 | reverse complement strand
GCAAAGGCCACCAGCAATATTGAGGCTTAAAACTCGAACGCTAATTGTGGCCTCCTTGAGTTAGCTATCACCAATCGGCGACGATAACTTAACTAGAATGTTGCGTAACCATTGAATACACGGATCAACGTAAGTGTTGCTGGTAATAATGGAATCGCTAAAAATGCGGCTAAAAATCCTAAAAAGTAGAATACATTAAACGGGTCTTGAAAGTCTTTGTTATCTGCCATGATTGCTTCTTGTTTTTGTTAGTAAAGGTAAGTATCTGGCGAACCAAACCCGCTTTGCTAAATCGACATTTAACAAAAAAGGCATAGCCACACCATTTGCGCAACTATACCTTAATCAATTATTCACAAAAACCGAGGAAATATAGGGTTAATCGGTAGACCCTTGGTGTATGTCTAAACTAAAACTGGCCGATCCAAGTAGGCTCAATGATAGCTGGCAGCCCTGTTCAATCGGAAGATCCCGTGTAATGAAGTTCTTCTTACAGTTCTCACCCAAGCGCTCGCCCGCCGCAATATGTTGATTCAATTCGCCATTTGACCATTGTCCATCTAAACCCGCAGGTAAAATAGAGATAGTTCCCACAGCAAGGTCAGCAACACCAAACAAAGCATTCACC
>NZ_JBFRSN010000987.1:0-4205 GCF_041473595.1 Vibrio sp. 10N.222.46.A1 | reverse complement strand
TGAGGTGCACGTGGAGAATTCTCTTCCGTTACACTTTCAGGGCCACCAGATAGGATGATACCGTCTGGATTGAATTCACGAATATCCGCTTCTTCTACGTCCCAGCTCCAAAGTTCACAGTAAACACCGATCTCACGAATACGACGAGCTACTAGCTGTGTGTATTGAGAACCGAAGTCCAGAATTAGAATACGTTGGTCATGAATATTTTTAGTCATTGTAAGCAGTCTTATTGGCTATGTGATAAAACGGAGGCGAGTTTACTCACCTCTGATTAACTCTTCAAGAAATAAAGCAAACGTTTTCGTTGGTTATCTGTAACCTCGTGTTTTGAGAAAATCAGACTTTCTGCAAAACAGGCGGTAGATAAAATAATGTGCCGACTAAATCAGCACATTATTCAAACGTTTGGACGTATTATTAACCTAAACGGTAGTTAGGTGCTTCTTTCGTGATTTGAACATCGTGTACGTGAGATTCTTTCATGCCCGCACCAGAGATACGAACAAACTCAGCTTTAGTACGCATATCTTCAACAGTTGCAGAACCCGTTAGGCCCATGCTTGAGCGTAAACCGCCCATCTGTTGGTGAACGATCTCTTTTAGACGACCTTTGTATGCGATACGACCTTCAATACCTTCTGGAACAAGCTTGTCTGCAGCGTTATCAGATTGGAAGTAACGGTCAGAAGAACCTTGAGACATAGCGCCAAGAGAACCCATACCACGGTAAGACTTGTAAGAACGACCGTTGTAAAGGATAACTTCACCCGGTGCTTCTTCAGTACCCGCGAACATTGAACCAACCATCACACAAGATGCGCCAGCAACGATAGCTTTACAGATATCGCCAGAGAAGCGGATGCCGCCATCTGCGATTACTGGAATACCGTATTCGTTTGCTACTTCAGCTGCGTCTGCAATTGCTGTTACTTGAGGAACACCAACACCAGTAACGATGCGAGTCGTACAGATTGAACCCGGGCCGATACCTACTTTAACCGCACTAACACCCGCTTCGATAAGAGCACGAGCGCCAGCGCCAGTTGCTACGTTACCACCGATAATTTGTAGGTCAGGGTATGCAGCACGCGTATCGCGGATACGGTTAAGTACGCCTTCAGAGTGACCGTGTGAAGAGTCGATAAGTAGAACGTCTACGCCAGCTTCAACTAGAGCAGCAACGCGCTCTTCGTTACCAGCACCAGCACCAACAGCTGCACCTACACGTAGGCTGCCGCGCTCATCTTTACAAGCGTTTGGTTTACGTTCTGCTTTGTGGAAATCTTTTGCAGTGATCATTCCCGTAAGTTGGAAGTCATCATTTACAACAAGAACTTTTTCAACACGCGCTTCGTGCATTTTCTCTTGAACTTCTTCACGAGTTGCACCTTCTTTAACAGAAGCAAGGCGAGCTTTAGGCGTCATTACTACGTCAACTTTCTTAGAAAGGTCAGTCACAAAGCGAACGTCACGGCCAGTAATAATACCAACAAGTTCGTTTGTTTCAGTAACAACAGGGAAACCGGCGAAGCCGTGTTTTTGAGTAAGAGCTACAACATCAGCGATTGTCGCGTCAGGGTTTACAGTAACAGGGTGAGAAACCACACCTGCTTCGTAAATTTTAACCTGGCGAACCATTTCAGCTTGCTGTTCAATAGACATGTTCTTATGAATGAAGCCTATTCCGCCTTCTTGCGCCAGTGCAATCGCTAGGCGAGCTTCTGTCACAGTATCCATCGATGCAGAGATCATTGGGATGTTTAGGGAAATATTCTTCGTCAACTGAGTGCGAAGATCAGCTGTATTAGGGAGAACGGTGGAGTGTGCTGGCACTAGCAGTACGTCGTCGAATGTCAGCGCTTCTTTGGCAATTCTTAGCATTTGCAATATCTCACAATAATAGGAGTAAAAAGAAACAATCCAATCTCATCGTTTCGCCTAATGAGGGCAGCCAATTAAGGAAAATCAAACTGCATTTGGATTAGATATTGCGGACGGATTATACGGCCAACGAAATCGCTTGGCTACACATTTTTATACTTTTAATTTGCATTTACCCCCTTGCTATGTATTATATTGCCGCTATCTTCCATACTCACGCCCAGTGAGATTCCAAGAGAAAGACCTTCCTTCAAGGATAGATAGCGCTTCTATGACCAATCCAAACATCTTTACTGTTTCTCGCCTCAATTCAGAGGTTCGTCTCCTATTAGAAAACGAAATGGGAATAGTCTGGCTCGTTGGTGAAATCTCAAATTTCTCTGCACCTGTCTCTGGTCACTGGTACCTCACGCTTAAAGACTCTCGCGCTCAAGTTAAGTGCGCTATGTTTCGTGGCAATAACCGTCGTGTGACTTTTAAGCCTCAGAACGGTAATCAAGTGCTAGTTAAAGCGCGCCTATCTCTTTATGAGCCACGCGGTGATTATCAACTGATCATCGAAAGCATGCAGCCAGAAGGTGACGGCAAGCTTCAGCAAGAGTTTGAAAAACTTAAGATGAACTTGGCGGCGGAAGGTTTATTTGCTCAGTCCAGTAAACAAATTCTTCCAGAACATCCTAAATGTGTTGGTGTTATCACCTCTAAAACAGGCGCTGCCCTCTTCGATATTCTCGATGTACTGAAAAGGCGCGACCCGTCATTGCCAGTCATCGTATATCCGACTATGGTACAAGGTGAAGGAGCTTCGATTCAGATCGCTCAAGCGATTGGGCGTGCCAATGAACGCAATGAGTGTGATGTATTGATCGTTGGCCGAGGCGGCGGCTCATTAGAGGACTTATGGTGTTTCAATAACGAGATCGTTGCTCGCACCATTGCAGCAAGTCAGATCCCGATTATCAGCGCCGTTGGACACGAAGTTGATGTCACTATCGCCGATTTCGTCGCAGATATGCGAGCTCCAACGCCATCAGCAGCCGCTGAATTGGTTAGCCGTGACAACAGTCATAAAGAGCAAGCTTATGCGTCTAAACGTGCTCGTTTAGTGAGTGCGATTCGTCATGTACTAATAAAACAAGCGCAATCAACTCAAACGTTGAAATACCGCTTAGAGAAACAACACCCGAGCTACCAACTGCAAAAGCAGAGTCAGCAGCTTGATGACTTAGACATGCGTTTGCGTCGTGGTATGACTCAATACCTAAAGCAACATGCTCAGCGTGTTGAACGTAAGCAGCACCAACTTCAGCTGAACTCGCCAGTGAAACGCCTTGGTGAACAGAAACTGCATCTACAACGTTCAGAGCAAAAGCTATTGGATGCAATGGACAAGACATTACTGACTACTCGCCACCAACTAGCCATGGCTGCCGAGAAGTTAGAAACAGTAAGTCCATTAGCAACCCTAAAACGTGGCTACAGCATCACCCATTCAGCATCGAGTAAAACTGTGTCATCGATTAACGATGTCGAAATCGGTGAAGTGATCACCACCCAAGTTGAAGACGGTGTGATTGAATCGCAAGTGACAACAAGAGTCGCTAAGAGCGAGCTCTAGGTTCATTAGATACAAAAAAGACCAACTCTTCGGTATTGAGTCTCTGATATAACATTACAGATAGTCGTTTAAGCGATTCGGCTTAAGTCTATTCCGCAGGTTGAAATACAAACTTTACTCTCGATTTAGATTTAAGCTCATTACACTCACCATTACAAAAATAGCTCGCTGCACCACAGGCTTGAAGCTTCTCAAGTTGGCTGCTGCACTCAGGGCAAAACCCAACCTTAGTAAAGTGTGCCTGACAACTTTCACAGTGATACTTTCCATCCCAACCTAGCTCTGATTGGCACTTAGGGCAGATATTTTCACTCATTAGCATTTCCTAACTCACTACTTTTTTACAATCTACCACTGCTAAGACTTAGCTTGCTTGATTTGGTACATGTTCTTATCAGCTTGTGCGATCAAGCCTTCCAATGACTCAGGATCTTTCTCATAAGAAAGTCCAACGCTGACAGAAAACTGAGTGCCATCGATATAGAGAGCTTGTTCCAAGGTTCTTTCTAAGCTTCGATAAAAGTTCAGCACACTTTCTTGATCATCAAAGCAAGAGAACACGACAAACTCATCGCCCCCATAGCGCCCTATCTTGGCACAGGCAGTAGTTGCCTCATCAAGCACTTTTGCAACGGCTAACAACACATCATCACCAAAGCTGTGGCCAAACGTATCGTTTATTGACTTAAATTTATCGACATCA
>NZ_JBFRSN010000986.1:0-3019 GCF_041473595.1 Vibrio sp. 10N.222.46.A1 | reverse complement strand
GTTTTGTACTTCCGAAATGAGAACTTGAAGGTGCTCTTTAACCTGTTCCGAGTATTTGCCTTTAAAAATAATCGTAAACTCTTCACCACCATAGCGATAAGCTTTTGCACCACCGGTTGTTTCACTCAATATACGTGCTACTAACTTCAACACATCGTCGCCAATGTCATGCCCGTAGGTATCGTTAAATTTCTTGAAGTGGTCGATATCAACCATCGCCATTGAGTATTTTCGCCCTAAGTGCTTCATATCCACTTCTAAGGCGTGTCTGCCAGGAATGTTAGTTAAACGGTCATTAAAGGCCATATCGTGGCTAGCAGAGACGACATAGATAATGAATAACGTACCAGACAGCGAGAACATCGTACTAGAGATGTATTGCACATCAAAAAATATGAATGTACTAGTAGAAAGTAAAATTGCGCTGTATACGACAACATCAATCGCGCGGTTGTATACCAGAACTAAAATCGAAGTAAGGCCAAGTAAACAAAGGCTATACAGCACTAAAACGAAAGGTAGCCTCGAGAATCCGTTAACGATAAACAGGATACCTTCGCTCCATGACTCAAATCCACCTGACTGGAAATGAGAAACAATTAATTGTGCCCATACCGTAAACAGAACGAGAACCAAAGCATATAGGAACATGGATTTCGAGTTAACGCCGTTATCTGGGAAGGCATACACCAGTAAGCATGTTACAGGGACTAAAGCGGTTAACAGAGACAGTTCTAATAGAGTGGTGCCTGTGTTGAGTGGCGTTTGTAAACGAACTTGAATGATGAGGTATGCGACGAGCATGGTTAAGGACACCATGGCCATACGACCTTGCTTAAATGTGTGGCACAGCAAAACCGCAACGCTCAATAGAATGTATGGGAGGTTGCTAGCAAACCCTAAGTTTGAATCCGTCACTAGGATGACGTTGTTCATACCTGCAAGTAATATTGCTAATAGAAGTAAGGGAAAGCAAAATCGAAATATGCTCGACGTGACGAAAGAAGATGTCATTTATGTGGTGAGCCTAACTATAATGATGATCTTATATTTTAATTTTATACGTAGGATACGGGTAAACAAGCAATTGCCAAGCTTTTTCATTAAATTATAGCAAAAACATGATCATAGCTCGCTAATTGTACAACTAAATTTATATGTGTTTCAGTTGCTATTAACCTAAGAACGAGCTAAACAGTATATATGATAAATGAAACAGCCGTTATTGATACTTAACTAAATCAACATAGTTTGTGCTCAAGAGTTAGGTGGTTACCTAAGTAGCAATGAACAGATGTTATACGCCTAGCTGCAGAAGCGGTTAGTAACAACCGCGATGAGTTACAACAATGATTAGCTACAACAACGATTAAACTAGAAACAACCGATCAACATGGAGGTGTATTATGCAAATCAGTGTCGATGTCCATAACTATATGGAAACTTTGGTGGGAAATGTATTAGCGACAGAAGAGTATGTTTCTGGCTATACCAACGAGCAGTTAGCCGATCTTGCGTGTTTGGCTTTAGGTCAGCTTAAACCAATCTATATTCGCTTCGACGTCGATTTTCTATCGGCATTGCCAGAGGATAAATTGGTACTGTATAAACGAAATAGTGAGATCGCGGTCAAAAATGCAGAAAGTATGATCATTGACGACAGAAGACGCGAGCGTGACGACAATGTACCCGTTATCTTTAGTCAACATAATTTTGATGATGACGTAGAATTGCAATGGTATGAAAAGCCATTGTTGAGCGGTAAACAGTCATGATAGTTTACGGTTAATGCGGTCATTTAAGGAGTAAAAACGTGGGATTCTTTTCTAGATTATTTAGTGGCAAAGAAAAAACCGAACAAAAAGTAGAAATTGAGCCAGTCGAATACAAAGGCTTCAATATCTATCAAGATGCCATTGCTGAATCTGGTCAATACCGTGTAGCTGGGCGAATCGAGAAAGAATTTGATGGTGAAATCAAAACCCATCGTTTTATTCGTTCAGATGTTGTTTCAAACAAACAAGATGCCGATGAACTGATGCTTAAAAAATCGCAGATGTTCATCGACCAAATGGGCGATAGCATTTTTAGCTAACCAAATAGGGTTAGAATTGATGTTGGTCATAATTTAGAGAGCTTTCAGTGTATATGCTGAAAGCTCTTTTTAGTTTTAGGAACAAAGAACAGCTAGTAGGTTGTTATTTAAAGGAATATTTGCAAGTGGTTTGACCTCTTGGCTCAAAAGAGGCGTCATTTCTTCAAATGAAGTGCTCCAATTCCATCCAAATCGTTATAAGTAATAACTTTTCCTGTTCTTTGAATAAAACGCTTGAAGTATTAGTTGTCGTTAGATACAAACGAATAAGTCATTGTGCCAATAGTCAAGGAATAGCTATGCAAATTGGTGTACCAAGAGAAACACTCGCAGGTGAAACGCGAGTTGCTGCTTCGCCGAAATCGGTAGAACAGCTTCTAAAATTAGGATTTGAAGTTTGTGTTGAATCACAAGCAGGTGCGTTAGCAAGTTTTGAAGATGCAGTTTATGAACAAGCTGGAGCAAAAATTGTCACCGCAGATGAAGCTTGGAAATCCGATATTATTTTTAAAGTTAACGCTCCGATCGTTGACGAAACTACAAATGAAATTGATCTTCTTAAAGATGGCGCAACATTGGTCAGCTTTATTTGGCCAGCTCAGAACCCAGAATTAATGGAACAATTGTCCACTCGTAATATTAACGTGATGGCGATGGATTCTGTACCTCGTATTTCAAGAGCTCAAGCGTTAGATGCATTGAGTTCTATGGCTAACATCGCGGGTTACCGTGCTGTTGTTGAGGCGGCGCATGAGTTTGGTCGATTCTTCACAGGTCAAATTACGGCGGCAGGCAAAGTTCCACCAGCGAAGGTACTGGTTGCTGGTGCGGGTGTTGCTGGCCTAGCAGCAATTGGCGCTGCGGGTAGTTTGGGTGCGATCGTTCGTTCGTTCGATGTTCGTCCTGAAGTAAAAGAGCAAGTCG
>NZ_JBFRSN010000985.1:0-713 GCF_041473595.1 Vibrio sp. 10N.222.46.A1 | reverse complement strand
CATGGGGCGGATACGTTTGAGTTGTAACTTACTGCTTTATTGAAATTCTTCAGGGGAAAACTTTTCGTCGAAGCATCATGATTTGTGTACCCGAAAGCCAATCTATTTCGGTCATTTATTGTCATTGTTATAGGCTATTGAAATGTAGACCAAAAGACGAAGCTGCCGTATAAGCAGCATACGCAAAACAAACGAATGAACCTAAGACAACAACTATTGTAACTGCGTTAATAGCATGACCAATTTTGTCCTTATGATGTCCATAACACAACTGAGATAGATATGTTGTTGCAGTAGCAAAAGCAGCTGTAAGCAGACCTGCACAAAAGATCAATATAGATAAACTTAAAGCCGAAGTGACATTAACGGAAGAACCTTCAGTCCATATCTTTCCTGTGAATGCTAAAAGCGCAGCAGCGGCACCGCCATTTATAACCATACTGGCTTTTAATGCAGCCTGCCCCGCGGTAATAACGGATTTAAATAACTCAACAGAGTGAGCAGAGACATTTTGAGAATGAGCTATATTTCTTGAATTTTCAGCTTGAAACTCGGCTAAATTTTGATCATGTTTGAGCTTATCAATTTCGTATGATGTTTCTGTACGTTTAGACAACTGGGCCATGTAATTGTCCATAGCATCAATTGATATATTTTCTTGTTCTTTATTTCGGAGTTGCTGAAGTGCATTACGAACTTCATCTATGACTTCA
>NZ_JBFRSN010000984.1:0-3439 GCF_041473595.1 Vibrio sp. 10N.222.46.A1 | reverse complement strand
TACTCACTCCAATTGCATTAGCAATTACATTGGCGGCTTGTTCTTCAGGTCCTCAAGCACCAACGCGTGTTGATATTACACTAGATCCAGCGCAATCAACTGAAAGTTACATGATGCAGGCGGATAGTAGCAAAGGAAGTCTACAAAACGACTGGTTAATCATGGCGCTTAAGGCTTCTGTGCAAGCTGGAAAAACCGATCAAGCGACTCTGCTGATCAAACGCTTAGCCAAACAAGAGCTGAGTGAAGTTCAACAAGCAGAATGGCAACTAGCTCGCGCTCAACTGCTGGTGAATAACTCGCAACCACAGCAAGCGTACAGCCAACTGAACTTTCAGCCTTGGTGGACGCTTCCGAACGAGCAATGGAAAGATTATCACGAGTTACGCGCCAACATTTCTGAAATACAGAATGAGTATTTCGAAGCGAGCCGTGAGTTAGTCCTTTATTCTGAATATCTGGACGCTAGCGACGAAAGCCAACAGCGAACGGCCGACCGTATTTGGCAGAACCTGAATAGCTACTCTCAATACGAGATTCTAGAACTGAAAACATCGCCGACAGAAGATGTGCTTTCAGGTTGGTTGCAACTGGCTATCTACATGAAGACGCTGAATTCGAACCTTCCAAACCTACAGGAAACCCTGGCTGATTGGTTAGCCGAGAATCCTCAGCACCCTGCGGCTACTTACACACCTCAAGCGATCACCGACATCTTGGCACTAGAGATCAGCAAACCAACCAGCACTGCGCTGCTGCTGCCGCTAACAGGTAAGTACGGTAAGCAAGCACAACTTGTGCGTGATGGTTTCATCTTTGCGATGATGAATGACAAAGAGCGTGAAGAAGATGCAACTCTGACGGTAATGGATACCAACGTACAAAGTGCCGCTGAAATTAAAGCGAAACTGGAAGAGAATAACGTTGATTTCATCGTTGGCCCTCTGATTAAGAGCAATATCACCAAGCTTCAACAAGCGCAGAAAAACCACGAAAACTCGATTCCAGCATTAGCTCTTAATATTCCAACTCAGCTAGAACCAGATACTAATATTTGTTATCTCGCTTTATCGCCAGAACAAGAAGTCGCTCAGGCTGCGAAACACCTTTTTGCACAAGGCTATAAGTACCCACTAATTCTTGCACCCAAAGGACGCTTAGGTGACCGCGTTAAGCAAGCATTTAACGAAGAGTGGCAGAAATACAGCAACAACGACGTTGCAATCAGCTTCTTCTCTGACAAACGCCAACTGCAGCGTAATGTGAATCAGATTTTCGGTTTACAAGAGAGCCAACAACGTATCGCTCAAATGGATGGACTACTTAACCTAGACCTAGAAACAGAGCCACGCAGTCGTCGTGATATCGATTCTGTCTACATTGTCGCTAAGAACTCAGAGCTAACACTCATCAAACCCTTCATTGAAGTTGCAATTAACCCTGATGCTAGCCAACCTGCACTGTTTTCAAACTCACGCAGCAACAGCGGTGACAAGCAATATGAAGACCTAACGGGTGTCTTCTACAGCGATATCCCGCTATTAGTCGAGAACAAAAACGAGCTTAACAAAGCGCTTAATGACCTATGGCCTTCACACTCGAACAGCCAAAAGCGTCTACAAGCTCTAGGAATGGATGCATACTATCTAATGGATGCACTACCACAGATGAAAGCCGTACAAGATTACAGTATTACAGGTGAAACCGGCGTATTAACCATCGACAACAACTGTGTGGTTCAACGTGAAATCAGCTGGGCAGAGCATGGGGCTTTTTAGCCGTAAGTTCCTATCCAAGCCAACAATCACCCACAAACAAGTGGGTGATAAATACGAGACCGTGGCAAAGAATTATTTAGTTCGCCACGGTTTATCGTTAATTGAAGAAAACTTCATAGCAAAGTGTGGCGAAATTGATCTTATAATGCGCCATAACAATACGGTTGTGTTTACTGAGGTAAAATACCGCAAGCAAACACGCTACGGACATGCCGCTGAAATGGTGACAGCCAAAAAGTCACAAAAGCTACTCAAAACAGCCAATGTTTGGCTTATGCAGCAAGGCTTGTCGGTACACTCTACAGATTACAGGTTTGATATCATTGCCATCGAAGGGCCGAATGACACTATCGACTGGATTCAAAACGCGATTACCCAAGGATAAACATGCTAGACAGCATCAAAGAAAGTTTTACAGAAAGTATTCAAATCCAAATTGCGGCGGCAGAAGCTCTGCCAGACGCAATCACGCATGCCGCTCAAGCAATGGTTGCAACCCTGCTTAACGGAAACAAGATTCTTTGTTGTGGTAACGGTGGTTCGGCATCGAATGCTCAGCAATTTGTCTCTTGCCTACTTAATCGCTTTGAAACCGAGCGTCCTAGCCTTCCAGCAATGGCTCTCACTGCTGATAACACCACACTAACGGCGGTGGCAAACGACTACCACTACGAAGAGATCTTCTCTAAGCAAGTGCGCGCGTTTGGTCAAACTGGCGATATTTTACTGGCTATATCTACTAGTGGTAACAGTAAAAATATCATCAAAGCAATGGAAGCTGCGGTAACACGTGATATGACAATCATCGCCTTTACTGGTAAAGATGGTGGTGAAATGGCTGGCCTGCTTGGTGAGCACGATGTAGAAATTCGTATTCCCTCACACCGTACAGCACGTATCCACGAAGTACACATGGTGACACTACACTGCTTATGTGACCTAATCGATCAAGTACTCTTCCCAGCTCACGAAGAGTGATATACGGAGCATCACGATGAAATCATTAACTTCTATGAAGCTGCTTAAGCTGATTAGTGTTTCGCTACTTACACTGTCGTTATCTGGTTGTGCTGGTCTTTTCATTGCTGGTGCAGCAACTACTGCAAATCTAGTCACAGATACACGAACCACCAAAGAGATTTGGAGCGACAACAATATCGAATTTGAAGTTGCAGCTATGACCAATAAACCGCCATTTCGCGGCAATGTCAGTATCACAGCAAGCTCTTACCGTGGTTCAGTAGTTCTGATGGGGCAAGCAACGACAGATGCTGAACGTCGTGCTTTTGAAAGCCAAGCTAAAGCAGTAACGGGAGTTGAAAGTATACACAACCAGATCCGAGTGAAAGAGCCACTGTCTGTTAGTGCTATCAGCAAAGACAGTTGGATTACCACTAAAGTGAAGTCTGCCCTACTTGCCAAGTCTGAGCTTAACGGTATCAAAGTCAAAGTCATTACTGAAGATTCAGAAGTATTTCTGCTTGGATTAGTTTCTCGGGAACACGCTGATATCGCGACAGAAGTTGCGCGTAATATCTCTGGTGTGAAGCAGGTGATTCGAGCGTTTGAATATGGTGAAGATGACAATTTGGTAAACTAACGCCCTCTGAATTTACTTAGCTAACTTAGTTGCTTAGCTGCTTGTTGGTTGGTTGGTTGGT
>NZ_JBFRSN010000983.1:0-4025 GCF_041473595.1 Vibrio sp. 10N.222.46.A1 | reverse complement strand
CGTCAGGGTGAAGCTGTGACTTACGATTTAGTTGGCCCTATATGTGAAACGGGTGACTTCCTAGGTAAAGA
Organism: Vibrio sp. 10N.222.46.A1; assembly: GCF_041473595.1. NCBI lineage: Bacteria > Pseudomonadati > Pseudomonadota > Gammaproteobacteria > Vibrionales > Vibrionaceae > Vibrio > Vibrio sp. 10N.222.46.A1. The sequence goes on along the minus strand of NZ_JBFRSN010000983.1, from coordinate 3,954 downwards.
TCGTGACCTTGTTCTTGAAGAGGGCGATTTATTGGCTGTTCGTTCAGCAGGTGCTTATGGCTTCGCTATGTCATCTAACTACAACACTCGTTCGCGTGCGGCAGAAGTGATGGTTGATGGCGATAAAACTCATTTGGTTCGTCAGCGTGAAGAGCTTACGAGTCTGTGGGAACTTGAAAACATTCTTCCGGAGTAATTTTAAGCGTTATGCACTTCCACTTTTCTAAAATGCATGGTTTGGGCAATGATTTCATGGTCGTGGACTGCATTACTCAAAATATGTTCTTTTCTCCAGATTTGATCCGTCGTTTGGCGGATCGTCACACTGGTGTGGGTTTTGACCAGCTACTTGTAGTTGAAGCTCCCTATGATCCTGAAACTGACTTCCATTATCGCATATTTAATGCAGATGGCAGTGAAGTTGAGCAGTGTGGCAATGGTGCACGTTGTTTTGCTCGATTCGTTCGCATGAAAGGCTTAACGAATAAGTACAGCATCAACGTGAGCACCAAGAAAGGGAAAATGGTTCTTAAGATTGAAGACAATGATTTAATCACTGTCAACATGGGTATTCCTGAGTTCGAACCGGGCAAGATTCCATTTAAGGCGAAGCAGCCAGAAAAGACGTATATCCTAAGAACGGATGTACACACCTTGTTCTGTGGTGCTGTTAGCATGGGTAACCCACATGTGGTTACCGTAGTTGATGACGTCGATACAGCAGATGTGGATACCTTAGGTCCGCTGCTTGAATCTCACGAACGTTTTCCTGAGCGTGTTAATGCTGGCTTTATGCAAGTGGTTAACCGTGAAGAGGTTCGCTTGCGCGTCTACGAACGTGGTGCGGGTGAAACTCAGGCGTGTGGCAGTGGCGCATGTGGTGCAGTTGCTGTTGGTATAACACAAGGCTTACTGGCTGAGAATGTGAAGGTTCGTCTACCTGGTGGTGACTTACACATTAGCTGGCAAGGCCCTGGGAAACCTCTGTTGATGACTGGCCCAGCAACGCATGTGTTTGATGGTCAGCTTTCTTGCTAATAACGATATAACAAATAGATTTATAAAAAATAAAGGATAGGTTTTGTCTTACGTTGAAGGCGACACTCTGACTGCAGAGGTGGTTGCGGAATATTTACGTGATAACCCAGATTTCTTTCAAAACAGGAAAGATTTGGTTGATCGCCTTGCTATTAATAATGTTGAGCAGGGCGCTGTTTCTCTGGTTGAGATTCAGCTTAAACGTCAGCGTCATAGAATCGAAGAGCTGGAAGAAGAGATCACTGGCCTGATGTCACTAGCGGCGAATAACGATAAAACTTTCTATGAATTCATGGATCTGCAAACTCAAGTGTTGAAATGCAGTGACTTCATTCAGGTTATCAAGGCTGTTGAACAAAAAGCGTTGGAACTAGGGCTTAAGGCTCATGTACGAGTTCTCTCACAATTAGGTTTTTATCAGCTGAATGAAGAGCGTTACTCGAAATTTTCACTTAACCATTTCAATGGCAAAGATGCTTATCTAGGGCGATTGAGAAAGGCAGACAGACACGATTTGTTTGGTGATTATCCAGTTCCAGAGCTAGGCTCTTATGTAGTGCTCCCCCTTGCTAAGCGAACTCCACTGGGTGTACTCGCTTTTTCTAGTGAAGATGGCGGACACTTCCAGCCTCATATGGACACGCTCTTTTTACGCCATTTAGCACTTGTTGTCGCTCATTTGGCGGACACCTTACCTTGGCAGATAAATAATGAGCCTAGAGCCCAAAATACCTCTTCCTAATAGCCTTCAAAAGCCGCTTTCTCGCTTCTATGAATATCTTAGAAGTGAGAAGGGACTCAGCTTACACACCCAACGTAACTACAAACAACAACTTGAAACCATGGCCGCTCATTTAGTCACTCTTGGACTAAAGGATTGGTCTCAAGTCGATGCGGCGTGGGTAAGACAACTTGCAAGTAAAGGCATGCGCGAAGGAATGAAAGCGAGCAGTATTGCGACTCGCTTATCGTCACTGCGCAGCTTCTTTGATTTCCTTGTCTTGCGTGGCGAAATGACCGCCAATCCAGCCAAAGGGGTTTCAGCACCTCGTAAACAACGTCCTTTGCCTAAAAACCTCGATGTTGATGAAGTCGGTCAGTTGCTTGATGTGAATGAGGACGACCCACTGTCAATTCGCGACCGAGCGATGATGGAAGTGATGTATGGTGCTGGATTACGTTTGGCTGAGCTGGTCGGTATCAATCTTAAAGATGTATTGGGTCGACAAGGCGAAATCCGAGTGATTGGTAAAGGCGACAAAGAACGCAAAGCGCCTTTTTCTGGTTTAGCGAAAGAGTGGGTTGAGAAATGGCTCAAAGTTCGTGGTGAACTAGCTTCGCCGGGTGAGCCAGCACTGTTTGTCTCGAAGTTAGGGACTCGTATCTCTCATCGCAGCGTGCAAAAGCGCATGGAAGAGTGGGGCAAGAAGCAATCTGTCGCGAGTCACATCAGCCCGCATAAACTGCGCCACTCCTTTGCAACGCATGTACTGGAGTCGAGCCAAAACCTTCGTGCGGTTCAAGAGTTGCTCGGGCATGAAAACATCTCGACAACCCAAGTGTACACTCACTTAGATTTCCAACATTTAGCACAAGCTTATGACCAAGCTCATCCAAGAGCTCGTAAGAAGAATAAAGATTAGATTAAAGGTTTAACTATGCGAATTTATCGAGGGTTAAAGCCCATCAAAGCCATGACCTTTGATTTGGATGATACCTTGTACGACAACTGGCCTGTGATCATGAAGGTTGAGAAAGAGATGGCGCAGTGGCTTTATCAAAAGCATCCTGTGTCTGCTTCTCTTTCGTTAGAAGAGTGGCAAGGTATCAAACAGCAAGTCGCCTCTGAAAACCCAGCGTTAAAGCATGATGTCACCGTGTGGCGAGAAACACAGATTAAGCGTGGTTTGTTACAACTGGGGTATTCTCAGCAGCAAGCAGAACAAGCGGCTCGTGAAGGCATAGAACACGCCTTGTGGCTGCGAAATCAGGTGGATGTGCCACAAGAAACGCATCGAGTGATGGCTGAGCTGAGCCAACGTATTCCTTTAGTTGCGATTACTAATGGCAATGTCGACCCACATAAAATTGGCTTGGGGCAGTACTTCCAATTAATCCTTAAAGCCGGTCCTGACGGCAGAGCAAAACCCTACCCAGATATGTTTGATAGAGCTCAGCAATACCTAAATTGTGACGCTGAGAATATTCTCCATGTTGGTGACCATCTTAGAACCGATGTCTGTGGAGCGAAGACAAATGGTTTCCAAGCATGCTGGTTTAATGATACTGGTTCCAATTTATATGATTCCCCTAAGGCAACAGTGCTGCCTGATGTTGAAATAGAGCAACTTAGTGATCTTATGCGATTAACTTAATGGCCGTAGTAAGCTTAATGTGTCGCATTTATGATATTGAATTGTTACATTAGTCACAATTAAATGCCTGTTTAGGCTAGGATAATTGGCGACTACTTTTGATCGGAATTTTTGATTCATAGTAGTACGGGTTCTCATTTCACTCGATTTCGAACAAGGGTTGGCATGCAAACATTTACATTTCTCGCAAATACTGAGGAGTTATTTAAGTCTCAATTTGATCAGCGAGAGTGGTGTGACAGCAAACAGTACCTTATTCAAATTTTCTCTGCTCAGTCCTCTGATATCGCTCGTCGAATTGCCAATGCAGCCCTCAATCGCATAGGGCATGCGACGTTAATCGGTCAGAGCGCCCGTTATGTTATCTGTGATAACAGCCTGAAGCATGAATGTACCTTAGTCGTCGTCAGTGAATTTAACGATACCCATTTAACGTCTACAGTTCAGACGTTTACCGGAAACCCAAATCAAGACAGCCAAGATCTCGCTTCTCAATTAAACCTTACAGAAGAAACCAAAACGGTTATCAGCTTGTGCGATC
>NZ_JBFRSN010000982.1:0-2340 GCF_041473595.1 Vibrio sp. 10N.222.46.A1 | reverse complement strand
GAAAAATATAGATTTCTAGAGCATTTGTTTTTCGAGACAGCCACCATAAAAAACGCTGTCACAGAAAAGCACAAACTGACAGATATGTTCTCCCTAGCTAAATCTTATGAACTATCAGCTTTTGGTGATGGTAGTAACATTACAGCTTCTATAAATTCAGTCGGAGAGGACTACTTAAAGCTACTAAATTATAAAATAGATGAGATAGATAAAAATGTGAAATCACATACCCAAAAAACAGATTTCATCCTTAACGATTACCCGATATTGCTAGATGGCTTAAAGCGTTATCTAGAAAAAAATGGTATACCAAGCCAGGAAATGTTGGACATCAACAAAAAAGCCCTTAATTTATTCGATAGATCTATAACGCTATACCCAACTGAAAAAGTAACTCAAAAAGACATTGAATTTGGAGAATTTCATAAATCAATGTACAACACTTCCGTCAGTAATAACTTGAAGCAATTAAAAGACGACTTAGCTCAGTTGGCCCTTTACAACTTACTTTTAAACGACCTAAAAACAGTGCCAACTTTAGACAGCAACAACGTAAGTACGATTGAAAACTTACAGCGCCGCATTCAACTATTAAAGAAGCAGTATCCTAAAGATAAGGTTGACTAAATCTCATCTTGCTAGCTAACTGCTCTACTTCGTTTATACTAGGCACAACTTATCTATAGGCTGTGATTTCAAAAAACTCATTGGTACACCTATAGTACACCCCATCCAATTGGAACCCTTACAGCACATGGCTCTCAAACCCACAATCTATAAGTTTCGTATTTCTTTAACCGATATGAATCGCGACTATTACGACTCTTTTAATCTAACGGTTGCACAACACCCTTCTGAAACAGAACAGCGCATGATGGCTCGTATCATTGCTTTCTGTATCAATGCATCTCCTGAACTTGAATTCACTAAAGGGTTGTCTAGCATTGAAGAACCCGATTTATGGCAGAAGTCGTTAGATGACCAAATCTTAGAGTGGATTGATGTTGGTGAGCCCGATCCAGAACGCGTTAAGAAGGCGACTCGCTTATCTAAGTCTGTGAGCGTGTTCAGCTTCAACACTAAATCGAATGTTTGGTGGGAACAGAACAAAGGTAAATTCGGTTACCTGAAAGCTCAGATCGTTCGTCTAGACAACGATGGTATTGAGCAACTAGCAGCGATGACACAACGTACTATGGACCTTTCAGTGATGCTGTCGGGTAACTCTGCGTTCGTAAACAGCGACACTCAATCTGCAGAAGTAACGTGGGAAGAGCTACAGAGTAATGACTGAGATCCAAACTCAGACTGAACCTCAGCGCCAAACTAAGCTCGAAGCGTGTTTGCAGCTCGCAGGTCTCGATTCAGTCAAAGCGCTGACGACTGGCTATGAAAAAGAGTTAAAGTCATTTATTGATGAAAACCATGCTCTGTTTAGACACGCTTGCGAGAACAAGCCGGACAACTCTGCACGTCAGACGTTGCTTGGCCTGTTAACCAAGGTACATATCGATGCAAGCTATCGCTTTGAAAGCAATAAAGAAGCGAATGAGGCAATGCAAAATGTATTCGATACTACAGTGGGCACTGAGCACAGCGACAAGTTTCAAAATTCTAACGCTCAGCAGTTAAAGTTAATCACTCATTTGTGGTTGTTCATTCAAGGACGACTAGGAATGGATTACAGCCTTGCTAATGATCATGCCGCTGTAGCCGCTACTCTGTTGTCTCGCATATCGAGAAGCAGTGATGATGAGATTCGCATAGAGTTTATGGCCAGTTTTTATGATGGTTTAAACCTCTATCAAGCTGAGAATAAGCCGTCCGGTTTTGTTCACCACTTTAAGCGTTTGTTTAATCTTTCTTAAGCATTCCCACCAGCGACTGACTCTAGATACGCTCTATATTTTTATAGAGCGCACTTATTCTGCTTAGCCGCCAGAGATTCCCTATTACACTCGTTCCTCGCTTTAGAGAATGACGACATTCTCAGTCATTGCAGTTTACTTCATTGCAAGCACAAAAAAGCCCCCACAAGATACCGCGCTTCAGCACTGTTGTTTATCCGATTGCAACCCAAAAACCATACGTTAGAGACGAACAAAGTCTTGTTGTGATAATGATACTTCTCATAACACGACGAATTAAAGCTACGTATATGGCAAGGTTACTTTACAACTATAACTTATCAATTTATTCAAAAAGTGCATATTTTTCAGATAATTATTCTCAAATGGAAATATCAGTTATGTGACGAGCAGAAGCATTTTCTCTTGTGATGGTAAGTACACTGATTTTTATAAAATGATAATAAAAAACCTGCAAATACAACTAACGTTG
>NZ_JBFRSN010000981.1:0-4595 GCF_041473595.1 Vibrio sp. 10N.222.46.A1 | reverse complement strand
TTGTCAATTATATGTAGCCTTAGATTTCTTTAATGGTTTATTAATAAATGATACAACGAGATTATTATCACTCACTGCGGGTAATAATAATGATATGGATAGTATCAATGGCAGTGATATAGATAGTGTTAATGGCAGGGATATAGAATGCCAAGCTTTATATCCACTGGCTGAATATAAATACAGTAGCTTCGAAGATATTAATATAAAGCGTAAGGTAGTCTCTCCGATCGTTAAAGAGAACAAACGCCTTTGCTCTTTACCGATGCATTGGAATCACTTCGAATTAACCAATAATTCATCGCAACCACGCGTGATTACGCTTGCTCAGCCGCTACAAAACTTGATTGGCTCTACCTACCAAAAAGGCCGTGATGGCATTCAGGATTCGGCATGTACCTTGTCTCAAAATCCGATTGCTCAGCAGCATGAAGTGGTTAACTTAAAAGGCGAAAGTCACAGTTTTACGGGTGTTCAATTGTCTAGCCAATCGCCTTATCAAAGCGATATTGAAGGCGAAGTGGTGTTTGGTGTTCAAGCGGATAACCATTTGACTGAATCTGGTAAGGTTTCGATTTCTGTCAAACCAACGCTTTATACCTCTAAGACTGCTCAGCAAACAGAGTTCGCACTGAAAACAGGCCGTACCAACGCTGAATTCCAAACAGGAATTTATACGGGGCGTGAAGCATTGAGCGCATTGGTTGTTGTTCAGGTTGAATTAGAAGCGGGTGAGTCTGTTGACCTGCGTTTTGCACAGGTGATGGCTCACAGCAAAGTCATGCTTAATGGTTGGCACTCAGATAAGGCTTACACGCAATTTTACCCGCAAGTAAAGCCTGCATTACCTATGTTAGAAGACATGTTGCCAAAGCTCGAAGCCATTGAGCAGCAGATCGTCGCACAACAAACAACTTTCTTAGAGCAAGCTCAAAACAAGATCTCGCAGCCTGAATCGGCACTTCGCTATGCGACGATGGCGATGAACTCATTGTCGTTCTTAGCGGAATCAACGGTATGGGACAAAGAAGATAAGTTCTTAGTAAAAGAGTGTGTCGACTACCCATTCTTTAACTCTCTGGATGTGTACTTCTACGGCTCATTTTCGCTGCTTTATTTGCTGCCTGAGCTTGATGGCTGCGTGATGAAAGCGTTCTCGAAAGCCATTTTGGCGGAAGACTTTACCGAGCGCCGATACTGGGAATACGAAGCGACGCCTAATGCAGAATTGATTGATGACAAGTACCAAGGCGTACGTGCCATTCGAGGCGCGGTAATCCACGACTTGGGCAGCCCATTCGACATCCAGCCTGACGCGTACAGCTGGCACAACGTGAAAGAGTGGAAGGACTTAGCACCGAAATACATTCTGATGGTGTACCGCCACTATCAAAACACACAAGATATTTCTGTGGTTAAAGAGTGCTGGCAGGCCGTAACAGAGAGCATCGATTTCTTATCGAACTTGATCGCTGAAGGCGATGATTTGCCGCTAACCCGTGGAACAGACGATACCTTTGATAACCTAGCTTCTCACGGCATCTCTATTTATTGTGCGAGCCTGTGGGTTGCTGGCTTGCAAGCCGCGAGCGAACTTGCTCAATTGATGGGTGAAAGCGAGCGAGCTAGCGGTTACTTAACGCGTTCTAAAAAGGCGTTGGCAACCGTTGAGCAAAGCTTGTGGGATGACAAAGAGGGTTACTACCACTTCTTCGTGACGCCAGTTCAAGCCAAGCATTTAACAGGTGAAGGCTATCAAGCTCTGGAAACCTTAGGACTTTCATTGACTGGTGATGCGATTGCTGACAAGAACACGCTCAATACCTATCTCAATGAAACGGATACTTCCATCAGCATCAGTAAGGTATCTCAAAGAGTCTCTAAGAAACGCTTGCTGAGTGAGACGGCGCCACAAGCCTTTACTCAAGAATACTTAGATTTAGTGCCAGATTCCGACAACAGCTTTGGCGATGCCTTGTTGGCTGACAGCTACCTAAAGCTCATCGGTTTAGAAGGTATTTTCCCGCAAGAGAACATCCAACGCGCACTAGACTATGTTTATAAGCATAACTTCGAAATTAACAGCCCTAAGCTTGGGGTTGCGAATATGACGTTGGCCGATGGTTCGCCGCATGAGGCATTTCAGGCTCAAGATGTGTGGATTGGTGTGCAGTTTAGTGTCGCAACGGCGTTGAGTCTGGCAGGTAAAAACCAGCAAGCAGAAACATTGATGGATACCGTGTATACCGCACTCTATGACTATTCAAAAATTCCATTTGCAGCGCCAGAAGGGTTCAATTGCTCTGTGTCTGTCAATGAGGCAGATCTTATAGAAGCATTTAAATTGACGCAAAATGATGCGAAAAACTGGCTAAGTGTACTTAAATGTCAAAACTGTGTGCTGTCTGACGGTCGGATTAATCCAACCTTGACGAAAGATACTGATAATTTTGTTAAAATGGTGAGCGGTGAAATTCCGTTAGAAAAGCTGGCAGGCTTACACAAATGGTTACTGAGTACTGGCTTGAAATATACGGCTGGTCGTTACTTCAGACCGGGGATGATCTTCGCTTACATGTATTAACTTAATGACACGAGTTTTAACGAAAGCAGTGGTATGCAGGTAGAAACTGATGGGGAGCTTAAAGCTCCCCGAATGTCACTTGATTAGGGATTCGAGATGCGCACTAAAACAAAAAAAACAACAGTATACGATGTAGCAAGACTGGCTGGTGTTTCTCCCAGCACTGTGTCTCGCTTCCTTAATCGAACCACTTATGTGTCTGACGATAAAAGCCAAAATATTGAGCAAGCGATTAAAGACACTGGCTACAAACCTAATTTTCAAATGCAAGAAAACACCAACCGACGTTCACTCACCATTGGTGTCTTGGTGCAACACCCTGACAGCCCTTATACCAGTCGTATTCTCAATGACATGGAGAAAACACTGATCGCTCAAGGCTATTCGTTAGTGATCGCGACAGGGCATTGGCAGAAAAAGTTAGAAATGCACGCGTTGGAGTATCTCGCAAAAAGTAACGTGGATGGCATGATCATCGTGACAGGAAGCATTACTCAGGAAGAGATTGCCAAGTATGCACAAGACATTCCTATCGTGATGGTTGGCTACGATTTTGTTGAGAATAATGTCCGCTCCATCAACATTGATAACGTGTTGGGCGGCTACATGGCAACCTTACATTTACTGCAACAAGGGCATGTGAATATTGCTCATATTAAGGGGCTTTCAACTCAACCTGATTCGGGAAATCGCTTTGAAGGCTATAAGAAAGCACTTCAAGAGGCGGGTATTAAAGTGATGCCAAAACTCGTTAAACAGGGTGATTTCAGTAGTGAGTCAGGCTACGAGAAAACGGTAGAGTTGATTGAATCTAAGGTTCACTTCTCCGCCTTGTTTGCTGCTAATGACCAAACGGCTTACGGTGCGATTAAGGCGCTGTCTGACCACGGTTATAAAGTGCCAGAAGATGTGTCTGTGATTGGGTTTGATGACTTGCCAACGTCGAAGTATTTTACGCCAGCGTTAACCACCTTAAGGCAGCCGATTGAAGAGATTGGCGAAGTGTGTGCTCAGTCGATCTTGAACTTGTTATCTGGCGAACGGCATGAAGCTCGATTGCCACCCATTGATTTAATCGTCAGAGAGTCGACCAAGTCTCTGTATCGTTAATTTCAAGGCAAGCCTCAAGGTGGTGCGCCCGTGATGATTCGCTTCGGGACAAAAGCAAGTTTGAGAACAGCAGAGTGAAGGCTTTCCAAGCATACGATTCAAGCCGGATAGAAGTAGTCAAGATAGTTTTGAAGTAACCTACAGGTCCTCACCGGAGTAGCAATATCGCCCAGCATCTTCATCACTCATCCAGTAATTATCAATATAGATCCTTGCGCTTGAAGGAGACGAGTCATGTTCATTTTTAAACACTAAAACGTCTTGAAATCCATATTGACGCAGATTGCCTTTGATGTAAGAGCCTGAATTCAAGCCAGAGTATGGAGGGTAGGCCTCAGCTAATAACCAACCCTTTGATGTATTAATCGCCATGTGATCATTTTCACATTCATAATGGTCATTTGCTATATATCCCCATTCTTCACTAGCATAGATCTTTGTGGCACCAACGCAGAACAAAAGAGCAATAATAGCTTTGATTTTAGAGTTTTTCATAATAATCTCATATGTAGAATTGAATGGATTGGCACGCGCTAATCATTCTATCTCACTTTCCGCAGACTTAAATTATCACTATCTTCTGGTGCATCGCTCATTCAAATATCTCCATCTTTCTCGCAATCATTTGCAAGAGGACATTTGAAAAAAGCTAGTAACTTCTACGGGGCAATAGTGATCATTTTTGTAATTATTTTCATCTGGTTACACGAATCGATCTGGGACAAAAGCGTCTTAGTTTAAAAGAAACTTAGGTGGCTCAATTAAGAGAGGTTCTAAAACGTTATAGGCTCTCTCTTTGGCTTTTTGGGTCGCGTTTTCAGCTGTTGCCGCTAGGATGATATCTCGTTCTTCTGCTGTAACGATAACAGTGAAAAAAATCGCTTCGAGGACTCTATATGGA
>NZ_JBFRSN010000980.1:0-1081 GCF_041473595.1 Vibrio sp. 10N.222.46.A1 | reverse complement strand
GCACTACTGAAGCCGCTAAAAAGCCATTGTCTCCAACTCAATCATCTCAAGCTCAATCGGCTCCAACCCGAGAGGTGAATAAGTTAGAGAAACAGCTAGAGCTTTCAGAAACTGAGCTATTGTCACTTGAAGAGAAAAACCATCAACTTCGTCTGATGTTGTCGAATGTTCAATTGGAAGTGGATGAGCTAAAAACAGAACTTAGTGATGAAGACCGCATTCGTAGCGAAGTGGAAAAGCTGCTTGATGAAGAGCGTAGAAAGAACGCTGAGATTGCAAAAATGGCTCCAAGTGCCATGGATCAATTGTTATCAAATGGCTGGTTAGTTACTGCTCTTGCGGTTATTCCAGGCCTTCTACTTGGTCTTATCATAGTGATTTTGTTGGGGCGCAGTTCTAAAAATGATGAGCAGCAGCCGACACAAGACCAACCAATTCAATCAGATGCAAGTAGCGTCGCGCCTATCGCTTTAGGCGACGAGATGGACGACTTTGATAATGAATTGTCTTTAGACGATGAACAATTTGGCAATGAAGATGATGCTGATAAGTTATTTGATGACCAAGCATCGCCTGAAGAAGATGTATTTGCAGGTTTAGATGATTCTGATCTCGATTTTAATCTCGATGATGACGATGATGACCCATTTGCGAGTATTGGCGAAAATGGTGACTTAGACACTAACTTCGATGATCTGGAGTTAGACAGCAGCAACGGCATTAGTGTCAATGGCGATGACAAGGCGCTTGGTCTTGAAGAGATGGAGCGTGCACTCGATAAAACATCAGAAAGCGAACTCGGTTCTGATGAGGCCGATTTTGATCTTTCAGATGATAACTCAATGTCGAATGAAGATATTGAATCGCTACTATCACAGGATTCTGAGACTGAAGATCTAGGCTCTAACGAACTAGACCAATCTCTATTAGATGATCTATTTGCGCTTGATGATGAAGATGATGATAGCTTCGATATTGATGCTTTAATCTCAGAAGAGCAAAGTGATTCGATTTCTAATACCGACACATCAGCAACCGATGATTTTGACATTGATGCGCTTATCTCTGAACAACAGAGCGA
>NZ_JBFRSN010000979.1:0-2055 GCF_041473595.1 Vibrio sp. 10N.222.46.A1 | reverse complement strand
AAGCGCCGCTCATTTGAGTGGCGCTTTTTTATGAGGAATACAGCCTCTAGTCGGGACTGTTAACACATAAGCAATAGGCTACTCAGTTTGATTTTTGAGTGTCTGGAACCCAAAGTAAATTCGCATGAATGTAGTTAGCCAACAAGCTGCACCAAAGGTGTAAGCGATAACCGCAAAGTGTTGAGGCCAAATACAGAACGCGATGAAACAAGCGATGGTTTCAGTGCCTTCGGTTAGCCCTGACATGTAGTAGAGAGACTTATGCTTATAGACTGGGTTTTCGATGCCTCGTTTGCCTGCCATCACGGCAAACGCCAAAAAGCTGCTGCCAGTACCGATAAAAGAGAAGATCAAAAACGCACCGGCAATGGCGTTGTGTTCTGGGTTCGCAATAACAAAGCCAAAAGGAATTAACGAATAGAAAAGGAAATCGAGGCTGATGTCGAGAAAACCGCCAGCGTCACTAATGCCTTGGATTCGAGCCAAGGCCCCATCAAGCCCATCACATACTCGGTTGAACACAATGAAGCCTAGCGCCCATTCGTAATGTTGAAATGCCAACGCCGGAAACGCTAAACACCCGACCAGAAAGCCAAATAAGGTGGTTTGATTTGCCGTGATACCGAATTGACTCAGCAACTTAGCTGATTGGTTTAATGGCCACTTAATGACCTTGATGGAGTACTTATCCAGCATGATGACTTCTCCATGGCCAAGACAGCACTTGCGCCCCTTGAGGTACGTCAGCTTCGTCGTGCGTGACCATTAATGTTGGGATATTTGCTTTTGTCAGCTGTTCGAAGACCCAATCGCGAAATTGTGCTCTTAACTCTTGGTCTAACTTACTAAACGGTTCGTCGAGTAGGGCGAGCTTCGGCTTCGCCAATAACATACGAGTTAAGCTGATTCTTGCACGTTGACCGCCAGATATTTGATCCGGGAAAGACTCTGCCAAGTGAGTTAGCTCTATGTCTTTTAGTGCAGCCATCGCTTGCTGTTGACGAGCGGAGCCCTTAATTGAATTAGGCAGAGAGAACGCCAAGTTTTCCCATACCTTGAGGTGAGGGAACAACAAGTCATCTTGAAAAAGAATACCGACTTCACGCTGATGTGAAGGCAGGTCATCCAGCTGAATGTCGTTCAAAATAACGGTGCCAGAATACGAAAACTCTTCACTTAAGTGACCAGCAATCGCATCCAGTAAGGTCGACTTTCCGCAGCCACTCGGTCCCATCAAAGCCAGTATTTGGCCAGATTCTAATGTTACATTTAGCGCTGAGAACAGCGAATCTCCATCGTTTTTACGGATGGCGAGGTCGTTGAGGTGCAGACTCATTCGTTAGAAAACCTTTAAAAGTAAGACGGCGATATCTGAGTTGAAGTCGGCTGACTAATATCGCTAAAGAGAAAAAGAACAGAGGCAATAAGGCTTGCCAGATAGCATAAATTGCAGTCACTCTGCGGTCGAAACCACTGGTAAGGGCAACGGCTTCTGTGGTGATTGTGCTAATACGGCCCGCGCCGAGCATCAAGGTGGGTAAGTACTGAGCCAAACTTACGCTGATCCCGACCGCCCAAGCAAAGGCAATAGCGGGTAACAAGATAGGCAGCTTGATGGAGTACCAGCTCTGAAATGGCGATTTACCCAAGCTCAACGAGGCTTTTATCAGGCCGTCATTGAAGCTTTTCCAAGGGCCATCCAAAGACAGATACACAAACGGGAAAGCAAAGAAAACATGCGCCCAAATTACCCAAAATTCATAGGCGCTGCTGCCGATATAAAGCGTGGTTACTTGCATGCCGAACAATACCGAAAGTTGAGGTATCAACATGGGAATCGCGATAATAAAGCCCGGAACTTGCCACTTGTATTTGATTCGGTACTCATGAGCTACCAGCGCGAGTAATAAAGCAACGGAAGCGGCAATAAGGCCAATCCACAAGCTTTGCCCGACGGTGCTCATGATGCCATCCCACTCAAACTCCCAGAAACGCATGCTGTAGCGACTTGGAAGTAAATCAGGGAAGCGCCAACGCTGAGCTACACTCCAAATC
>NZ_JBFRSN010000978.1:0-536 GCF_041473595.1 Vibrio sp. 10N.222.46.A1 | reverse complement strand
GCCGAGCAAAACCAAATTATCATTTGTAAATTCAATATACAAAAAGTCATAAATAAAGTTGTAAGTTGCTTCTACAAATGACAACATCATTGCAACTTGAATGAATTGTTTAAATTTCATTTACATAATCCCTAATTAAATAACTGCACAGAAAGACTCTGCATGATTTCACTCTTGGTTTGAAGTTCCTGCTCAAATTCATATACTCTAATTTCATTTTAGTCCTTCAATATAATGTATTTAATGAACATTCAATATCACAAGAAACTTCTGCATATAGTTCTTCGATAAGATCCTGAACTGCTGACCTCTTTTCTTTATCAAATACATTCCACTTTTGCGTTGGCTGTTTACATGAAAGAGATTTATTGTGTGGTGCTTGATCCATTACTGCAGACCTTGGTGACATCGCTGCCTTTGCCTTTTCATAACAATCATAATAACATTGGCTATTTTTTTGAGGTGGATATATCAAGTGGTCGGTAGGACTCGGATTGTATGGCCTGGACTTATAACGCCCATCCGGATCCACATAC
>NZ_JBFRSN010000977.1:0-315 GCF_041473595.1 Vibrio sp. 10N.222.46.A1 | reverse complement strand
CCTGAGATCTGTGCACTTACGTCATCAGAAACGTTCATTTGGCGCTTGAACTGCTTTGAGCTGTTCGCGTGGCTGAAGTCAATCATCACCTTCTGTGGAAGACCTGAAGCTTCTAGCTCTTCTTTAATCTTACCAACGTGCTCTGCACTGTAGTTTGGCTCTTTACCACCGCGTAGGATGATATGACAATCAGGGTTACCTGCGGTTTCAACGATCGCTGAGTGACCGTATTTAGTTACCGACAAGAAGTGGTGCGAAGCACTTGCAGAGCGAATTGCATCTGTTGCGATCTTGATGTTGCCATCCGTACCATTC
>NZ_JBFRSN010000976.1:0-2515 GCF_041473595.1 Vibrio sp. 10N.222.46.A1 | reverse complement strand
TCGCACCGTTTCAATGGATGAGGGTAAGTAATGTCTTATACGGTTGTTATACCTGCAAGATACCAATCGAGCCGTTTACCAGGGAAGCCACTTGCTGACATTGGTGGAAAGCCGATGATTCAATGGGTATACGAACAGTCAATGAAGGCGGGTGCCGATAACGTTATTATCGCTACCGACGACGCTCGAGTTGAAAAAGCGGCCAAAGCATTTGGCGCGACCGTTTGTATGACATCACCGAATCATGAGTCAGGCACTGAGCGCCTCGCTGAAGTGATTGAAGTTATGAAGATTCCAGATGATCATATTATCGTGAATGTTCAAGGTGATGAGCCACTTATCCCACCTGCGATCATTAATCAGGTCGCGAACAACCTTGCGAACAGTACAGCTCCGATGGCAACACTCGGTGTGGAAATTACTCATGCTGACGAAGTGTTTAATCCTAACGCCGTAAAAGTTGTGACCGACAAAGATGGGTATGCCCTGTACTTTAGCCGAGCTACTATTCCTTGGGATCGCGATGCTTACGCGAACAATGGTACAGCTGCTGAATCTCCACTGCTTCGTCACATTGGCATTTACGCTTACCGTGCGGGTTTTATTAATACCTATATCAATTGGGAACCAAGTACCCTTGAGCGTATTGAGTGCCTAGAGCAGCTACGTGTACTTTGGTACGGTGAAAAAATCCATGTAGACGTTGCGGCAGAAGCACCTGCAGCTGGTGTTGATACGCCAGAAGACCTAGAAGCGGTTCGAGCTATTATTGGCTAAGCGTCTTTTAGCGACTACTTCTTTGCTCTACAAAAATGCAAAATCATGAGCCTTGCTTATCGCGAGGCTTTTTTATGCCTAAAGAGAAGCGGATGACAGCCTTATTTATCTAAGTTAACGGATATTGAGTTGGTTGCATGGGTTTCTGTAGCATCACCCCGGAATTATCTGAGATTTACCTCGCTCGACTTGCAAATTTTCTCTATAATATGCCGCCTATAAAGTAGTGGCGAATCGCTAGTACAGAATAAAACTTACGACAAAACGTGGAGTAAAAGATGCCTTCTCAAAGCCCAGTGATTACGGTTGATGGACCAAGTGGTGCAGGTAAAGGTACCCTGTGTATGTTACTAGCAGATAAGCTAGGCTTTCATCTTCTAGACTCAGGCGCGATCTATCGCGTATTGGCTTTAGCGGCAATTCACCATGGCGTGGATACTGAATCAGAAGATGCTTTAGTACCGCTTGCAACTCACTTAGATGTTCAGTTTATCGCTGAAGGTGAGCTAGTGAAGGTTATCTTAGAAGGCGAAGATGTGTCTGGTGAACTTCGTAAAGAAGAGACGGGCATGGCGGCTTCAAAAGTCGCTGCTTTACCTCGCGTTCGTGAAGCACTGTTACGTCGTCAACGTGCTTTTAGCGCAGCTCCTGGTTTAGTTGCAGACGGTCGTGACATGGGAACCGTTGTATTTGTTGAAGCTGAAGCGAAAATATTTTTAGATGCAAGTGCTGAAGAGCGCGCGAGTCGTCGCCTTAAACAGTTGCAACAGAAGGGGTTAGATGTTAAATTTGACGACCTTTTGAGCGAGATCCAAGAGCGAGACGATCGAGATCGTAATCGCCCAGTGGCGCCACTTCGCCCTGCAGAGGATGCTCTAGTGCTTGATTCCACCTCAATGAATATTGAGCAGGTAGTCGAAAAAGCACTACACTATATTGAATCGAAACTGGCTGGGTAATTTCGCCGAGCTAGTACGAACGTTGGTCGCAAGGATGATGACCGGCGAATTTATCAACCCCATGCGGTAGGATACCCATGGACGTTTAATTATTGAAGATTAAATAATGACTGAATCTTTTGCTCAACTCTTTGAAGAGTTTCTATCTGAAACTGAATTCCAACAAGGCAGCATCGTTAAAGGTACTGTAGTAGCTATCGAGAACGGTTACGTTCTTGTAGACGCTGGTCTTAAGTCTGAATCTGCTATCCCTGCTGAACAATTCAAGAACGCTGCTGGCGAACTTGAAGTTGAAGTTGGTGCTGAAGTAGACGTAGCTCTAGACGCTGTTGAAGATGGTTTCGGTGAAACTCAACTTTCTCGTGAGAAAGCTAAGCGTCACGAAGCTTGGATCGTACTTGAGAAAGCTTGTGAAGAAGCTGAAACTGTTGTTGGTATCATCAACGGTAAAGTTAAAGGCGGTTTCACTGTTGAACTTAACGGTATCCGTGCTTTCCTTCCTGGTTCTCTAGTAGACGTACGTCCTATCCGTGACACTGCTCACCTAGAAAACAAAGAGCTAGAGTTCAAAGTAATCAAGCTAGACCAGAAGCGTAACAACGTTGTTGTTTCTCGTCGTGCTGTTATCGAATCTGAAAACAGTGTTGAGCGTGACGAACTTCTTGAAACTCTACAAGAAGGTACTGAAGTTAAAGGTATCGTTAAGAACCTTACTGACTACGGTGCATTCGTTGATCTTGGCGGTGTTGACGGTCTTCTACATATCACAGATATGGCTT
>NZ_JBFRSN010000975.1:0-6339 GCF_041473595.1 Vibrio sp. 10N.222.46.A1 | reverse complement strand
GATAATATCACTCCATTCATTTTATACAGGTTATCTCAGGTCTCGATGTTAGAAAAATTCACAACAAAAGCGCCTAAAACAACGTTACCGCCTAAATAGCGGTAACGTTGTTTGGTAGAAGATAAAGATTAAAGAATCACGTCTACATTATCGTCCTCAATATTTACAAGGAGTTTCACTTCACTTCCCATTGCCGACGGATACCAGACTTCAACCCATACTTTATCAACATGATTGGGTAAAAGGAGAGTTGTAGAGAAATCAATATCTTGATTGATTGGGCTCCTCAGCACTTGTGAGGTGTAATCGACAACATCACCATTGAACTCTGTATAAATACTCATAAAACCTCGAGAACTTTGCGAGCTTGCTACGTCAACGTTTACAGACACTTCTCTCTCCGTAGAAAAATCAAAACCTTCCGGTATAGATAACTCAGATGATTTAATAGACTGCGGTACCACTACTGGAGCAGGTGCCACAACGTTATTGCTACCAACGGTCGAATTACTCGGAGGAGTGACGGGGACCGGAGCCGTAGTATTGCTCGGAGGAGCGACAGCACTTGGAGATGAAGCGGTACTATCACCTCCACCTCCGCCGCCACAAGCTGAAAGGAATACAAAGCCTACACCACTCAAAATTAGTTTGATTGTTTTCATAAATCCTCCTGATTAATCTTCCGTTGACCAAGTTTTGTTGGCGTTAGGGTTTTGGTACCACGTTGGTTTTGAAGCACCGCCTGATGTAGCCCACTCAGCAAATTCGGGGTACACCTCACTAACATCAATGTATTCTGATGGATGATTCCAAGGTGATGAAATTAAGATACCCCAAGGCATGTTTTGTGTCGTTCGGTAATATTTATCACTAGACGGGTCTGAATCATCTTGTGCAATACCATAGAAATCACTCACTAACGTGCCACGCGACGTTGGTGGGAAGTCCGCAGTATGGATTTCTAAGTCTTTCCCTGGCGATGTAGAGAAACTGTCACCATGGTAATAACCCGCTCCCGCACCAAAGATGAATGGGTCGAAGCCACTTAATGGCATCAGTGAACTCGCTGTGGGCTCGTTTCCAGAAGCAAACGGCAGAGAAATACTGAACGTCATTTGGTCAGCTTCTAAAGTCGGACTACAAGAAGGGTTAGTGCGGTGGAACATACACTCACCGTTAATCGGCAGATCATTTTTTAGGTTCAACGACGCGACAACAACGAGGTCTCCTCCTGGCGATGCAACACTTTTGTCTTCACCCGTAAACGGCGAAATATTTACCCGAGTCGCGCCATTCTTTTGCACTCGAGCCGTTTGAAGATCGACATCTGACTCATCGAAGCCATCAAGCTTCCATCCCAGTCCATTACCATAAGAAGCACCGTAGGCCATTATGGTTCCCGTAATATCCATTCGAAGCACTGCGTCCTCTTTACTTAAAATGGTGGTGCGGTAGTAAACCACAACGTCATTTAAGTCGAAGTCACCAACTTCTGGCCAATTATCTTCGAAGGCCGCTGTATAGTAATTCGAATGTTGAACCGTTGTGCCAGGATCCGTAACGTTAAACACGTAGTCCTCAACTTCACCATCACCAACATAACCGTCACTCGGAATGTTAGGGCTACTCGCTAAACGGAATCGAGTTTGTACGCTCCCAACGACAGCATCATCACCCACTCGAATAGGGACGACTTGGCTTCCATCTACAACAGAATGATTTTTTAGTAACTGCTCGTCATCCTCAAAAGATCCATTCATATCCCAGTCAGCCCAAGCTTGCAGATAACCACTCCCCACAACGTTGACATTAATTAAACTGTCTAAGCCAACTTCAAGGTTCGTCAACAATGTAATTCCGTCCTCATCATTTCCGCCAACATCCAAATCATCGCCGTTGGATGATGCACCAGGTTGGCCATCTGTATCGGCATCAACACTAGCACCTAAGTACAGTGTGGAAGATATCGCATGCTCAGCACCGTTACTCGCCTGCAACGTTCCATAACTATCAGGAGCGTCACCAAAATCAGATTCATCTGAACTTTCTATTGGCGTAGTAAACCCAGATAAGTCCCAGTTACCGTCAAATGCCGAGAAAATCGGGTTGGGGAAACTACTGCTACTGCTCGTAACCGTTTCAAATTGTAGAGTTACAATCGAGGTATTCTTGTAGGTGAATTTTACAGCACCGGAAGTGTCGGTTTCCGAATAGTTCGTACCTGGCCCGGTGAATAGAACCGACGTTCCATCGGCACTCTCTTCCGCCGTCAAACTCGCGCTAGCACTACCAAGTTGATAACTGTAGAAACCTTCACTTTTAAACACTCTTACTTGCTCCGACTGCACGGGTTCGCCATCAATGTCATAGCCAATCATGTCAAATTCGGGAAGTGTATAAGGCACTGAGAACGTACCTGAGAGGCCATCCGTACCATCATAAAATTCAAACGTATAAGTTAGACCTGCAGAGCCCGCAGAGTTAGTTTGATAGAGAAAACCAATATCTCCTGAGGGTTGTGTTGCACCAACTTTGTAGTTAGGAGCATGAAACAAAAATGTCGCATCACCGAACACACTACTAGACACTTTGGCATCTATTGTTTTTCCATCATGTGTACCAACGTTGAGGAAGTGCATCGAAGATCCATCATAGGTTGGCCCAGCCCACGAACTGCTGCCGTTCGTCGCCTCTACATGATTTGAAAAGTCCAAATCTACCGTCGTTGCATAGACAGGGGCACTGGCAACGGCCGTCATAAGATAAATAACTTGCTTGTATTTCATAGTAAACCTCGACTTCTTCTTCGCATGAGCGATTTCCTTGAAAAGTGTGTGAACTCTGAACGGCAAGTTAAAGAAGCGTCTCAGTTAACTCTGAAACAAACTATTCGCATCTTTGTTTATTATGTTGGTGCCGATAAAGCGAGCTGCTTAATACAAAGAAGCAAAAGAGAAGCCAAGTTTCCGATCGTTTCAAAATCACCGTATAACATTGAAAAATAAGACTTATTTTTCCACATTGAAATTACAGTCAGAATGAAACGGTCTTTTCTTCAAAATAAGAATCAATTTGATGAGAGGTTAGTCAACTTGAAAGTCTGTTAGATAAAGAAACGTTCTATGCTGGTTGGAAACGGATAGGTTGTTTACGGACTGGAGGCGTTTTGCTTAAAACTCAAATTACGATGGGTTAGCTCAACTAAAGGAGGGAGGAATTATTGTTGGTTCATGGTGAACAAAACTGTTTAAAACATTCTACTTTTAAACAGTTTTGATTTATCAAAAGGGTTACAGCATTTCCTTTGCGATTAGATGCAGCAAAAAGGTTTCACGTTCAATGCTCATGCCTTTTTTAGGGCTCTCAGCCATGGTCTTTTCGTTGTGAGCGATCGCTTCATGGATATTCATCCACACCGGTTTCATCCCGTTTTTCACTTCGTAGTCTTCGTAAGCTGTTTCGCCAAGCTCACGATCAATCTTGCATGAGTAGCAGTAAGAAATCATGTGCATTATATCTGCATCATCTTTATACCAAGGACGAAACTCTTCAAAAATACCGAACGGTTTAATACTGTGAATGTTCTTCGCACCCGTTTCTTCTTCAAGCTCACGGACCATACCTGCGATCACATCTTCACCGTCATCCAAACCACCACCAGGAATGGTGTAGTCGTGATAACGCTCTGTATAAAGCATCAAAATGTCTTCGCCATCTAACACAATCGCACGTGCAGCATTGCGCTTATATACCGTCTTATTGTCTAGGTGATCGATATCAGGGTGAATAGTGGTTTTTAGGTGTCTCATGATTCTGACTGCTCTACTGAATTTGGCGGCATCATATCATAATCATCAATAGATTCGACGTTCTCCGTCCCCTGAAAGAACACATAACCTCTGCTTTTGATCGCTGTTCCCCCACTGCTATCTAGTAGAAATAACCATCAAGTAGCACCTTATTGACGGAGGCCGTTCCTGTTAGAGCACCAGCTATGCCAGCATGATCAAACACTCAAAAATCCGTTAAAAATAGCGAAATATCAACCTATTTCAATATCTTGACCAAATTAGAACAACCTTTTCTGAAATCTAAAATATACTAGTTTCATAGAGCTTCTAATCTGGTTCTGTAGAACTTAACGCATTCGATTATAGAGTTATCACGTAGGAGATAAACATGAAGAAAATTGGTTTGATGGCTGTATTTGCCGTTGTGTTGGGCGGTTGTGCAAACGACTATGCAGAATATAGCGAAGGCCAACGTGTTTCAGTGGCTAACCCAGCTGCGGTTTATTGTGTTCAACAAGATGGTGAATTAGACACCGTAACTGAAAACAATCAACGCACTACTTATTGTGTATTTGATGACGGTGAACGTATCGAACAGTGGGAATACTACCGCAACAACCATGAGCAAAAAGAAGAAAGCTAAGCTGCGACATCGTGAACTGTTGACGTCACACCTATACACGACGTTGACCCTTCACTAATGCCACCCTGTCAAATGACATGACATTAGGTAAACTGTTCGCTATCGAGCGGTCGGTTTACCTTACTATACACATCAACTTTGTACACACATCAACTTTATACACAAAGCACCTTTGGGCTACCTACCTGTATTACTAATATTGGTGTTTTCGCTATCTCCACCAGCGATGTGTGTGATCTGATTCTGGATCTAAATAACGATTCAATAAAGTCAGGTTAGTATCGAGCAATGCTAGGTACTCCTTAACTTTTTCTATGTCGATTCCGACTGGGGTATTTTGGATGCAGGTCTCCAACACTGGAAGCAAGCTTTCTACGATATCAAAATGAGATGAACGCCCGACTAACTCCTTTGCCGCTAACAAGGCTTCCAAAGACAACCTTTCTGGCTCTCGTCTTACTGAATCCAAATCCCTCTTAAATGCACCCACAGAGACACCTTCAAGATAGACTCGGTAGGTCGTCAGAGCATCCATTAACAGAAACAATTGCCCTTGCTCTGTTTGATGAGGGTATGGCACTGCGACATGAGCCTCTCGCTGAGGATCTATTTGTAGTTCCACTCCAAGTGCAGAGCACTTCTCGACCAAAACCTTAAGCAAACCTTGCTCGTCCATCAGCGATTGAATCTCGAAGATACGTTGTAAGTGGTAGTCATTAGAAACGAACGTCACCGTCACACTCTGCCCGCGTGTAAACAGCCCACTTTCAATCATCTCTGAGGCCAAGTTTTGAATGTTCTCAACCGTATTTGTCGAATGCTGCTCAAGTAAAACCGCCCCTATGGGAAACGGATACTCAAGTTGATTTTCAAGCTCTCGAAAATACTCGTGCATCATATCGGCTTCAGAAACGGTTTGGCCTTGTGTCACCCCACCACAGAACGCCACAGCCGTTTGCTGGTTCGACTCTTCAGCCAAAGGCCCAGCCAGATACTCAACTAAAGCATCAACTCGACTGATTCCTTCATTAGTCAATTTATTCTCATTAAGTCGCTTACCTAGCACAATAAGGAGGTGAATAATGCTCATTTTATGTTCAAGTCTCGTTTTAGTGATTAGATGGAGTGAATTATGTATACAATACTTATTAACAAAAGTATTTTGAAATTCTTACATGTTGCTATCAATAATGCTCACTATTGATAGCAACATCTCGGGTCATACAAGAATAGACGTGTCGCTTTAAAGCAAACATAGCACGCTCTTGTATTTCATCGCTCTATGCTTGTTAACACGAGTTTCAATAAAAGAGACCTTTCAAGCAAAGAGCCAGCTCAATCGAATAACTGTTTCAGCCAAAGAACTGCTTCACCCAAAGAACAGGTTCACTCAAAGAAGTGGAACTAACGAAATACAAATTTTACACAGAGTTCGTTCATCGAACCGTCTTCACAGGAAGTTACTATGCTGTCTATTTTTGATATCTACAAAATTGGGGTTGGGCCGTCCAGCTCCCACACAAATGGACCAATGATCGCTGGGTTTAACTTTACCCAAAAAATTGATGCTCAGCTTACACAAGTAGAGCGTATTCAAATCGACTTATACGGCTCGTTATCATTAACGGGTATTGGTCACCATACAGACAGAGCGACCTTATTAGGTTTACTCGGCAACCGCCCCGACACCATTAAAATTACCAGTGCTAACAAAGCAATGCGTAAAGCAATTGAAGATAAGTCTCTACTGGTTAGCGGTAACCATGAAATTCACTTCGACGTAGAAAGCGACTTGCTGTTCCATAAAACCAACCTTCCGCTGCATGAAAATGGCATGACCATCTCTGCTTTTGACGCAAGCGGTAGTCTTTTAGAGATGGAAACATATTACTCAATTGGTGGTGG
>NZ_JBFRSN010000974.1:0-1702 GCF_041473595.1 Vibrio sp. 10N.222.46.A1 | reverse complement strand
TGGCATGACTGAGGGCTTCGATGTAGGTCTAGAAATGTCTGGTAACCCATCTGCGTTCAACAGCATGCTGACTAACATGAACCACGGCGGTAAGATCTCTCTACTAGGTATTCCACCATCAGACATGGCGGTAGACTGGAACCAAGTAATCTTCAAAGGCTTGGTTATCAAAGGTATCTACGGCCGTGAGATGTTCGAAACTTGGTACAAGATGGCTTCTTTGATTCAGTCAGGTTTAGACCTATCACCAATCATTACTCATCACTTTAAAATTGATGATTTCCAAGCTGGCTTCGATGCTATGCGTAGTGGGCTTTCTGGCAAGGTTATTCTTGATTGGGAATAGAAAAATTAGGCTCTAAATAGCAAAAGGCGACAGTGAAAACTGTCGCCTTTTTTACGAATAAAACCGCTAAATAACGGTAGATTACAGTGTCTGCCGCCACTTTGTCGCCATTAATTCTCTAATGGATTGAGGTGGACAGCTTGTATCAAATGTTCTGGAGCAAAATGAGAATACGCCATTGTCTGCTCGATCTTAGTATGGCCAAGAATACGCTGTAACACCAAGATATCCCCTTTGTTCATCATAAAATGCGAAGCAAAGGTATGCCGTAGAACATGCGTTGCTTGCCCACTCGGTACGTGCTCTGGTAAAGCTCTTTTAATGTAGCGCCAGGCGTCCTTGTAACTCGTGTTAAAAATTTCATGGTCGCTCACGGCGATATCTAAGATCTCTTGATATAAAGCTGGGGAGATGGGCACACTTCGATTCCTCTTACCTTTTGTCTCGGTGTAAGTCAGTTTAAATTCAGCTGCCTGTGAACGGGTAAGAGTTAGAGCTTCACTTATACGGGCACCGGTGGCTAAGCAAATCTTAGAAATTACAATGAGCTGTGGAATCGAGACTGTAATGACTCGGTTGAAATTTTTCAGGTTAACTAAGAACTCTTCAATTTGTGGCTTGGTTAGATATGCTAGGTTCTTCTCACTTGTTTTGATTGTTTCGATAGCTTCAAGTGGATTGGGGTATTTCCATTGATTGTATTTAATCAGTTTCTTGAACATTCCCTTTAGATAAATCAATTCCGTGTTATGTGTTGTTGGTGAAATCTTAATAGATTTATTTTTGCCACGGTAGGGTATTCGCGCTGCACGATAGTCTAAATAGTCTCGTTCTTTAAAGTGGGAGGCAATTGGATTCCCTAATTCTTCAATTGTCTTGGCTATTAGCCCCCGAGCTTGTTTACCCGATTTCAACGTATGACCGTGTATGGTCCACCAAGCGTCTAACAGTTCGCTCATTCTACGGTGATCGGGTTTACTTCCCATCCATGGCTTATCGTCAATCTCCTTCATCGTGTGAAGCTCAAAAGCCTTTGCTTCTCCCTTAGTCGTAAACTTTTTACGAACACGTTTCCCCATTCGCCCATTCGGGTAACATTCGCAGAGCCAAGGTTTGGTAGAACCATCTTTTAAATTGCGGATAGACATAATAAAGCCTAAAATTACTGTATATAAAAACAGTTTAATTGGGGCTGAAACGTAGAACAATGTTTTATATCGGACAAAAAGCACAGGTTAGGCTCCTATCTCAAAGTGCTAAGAAAGCTAATAGGTTATTGTGATCCGCAACAGCAGTTTTTGACAGTACAAAACTGGAAGGTAACTTCTCTCGTTGGAAAGACTTGAAGAGCATTAT
>NZ_JBFRSN010000973.1:0-2212 GCF_041473595.1 Vibrio sp. 10N.222.46.A1 | reverse complement strand
CAGTGAGCACGACACGCACCCTTCGACTTGAGTACCTTCTAATGCTTTCTGTCGCATTCGGATGTAGTAAAGCGTTTTAATTTTCTTTTTCCATGCGTAGATCTGAGCTTTGTTGATATCTCTCGTCGTTACCTCATCGTCAAAAAACAAAGTTAATGAAAGGCCTTGATCAACATGTTCAGTGGCCGCTGCATAAACATCGATTATTGCCTTAGGGCCTATGGAAAAAGCGTCACGAAAATACTCTAAATTGGAGTTATTCAAATACGGCGCAGGGAAGTAAACTCGCCCAATTTTACCCTCTTTTCTTATCTCCACTTTAGCGGTAACGGGATGAATAGAAGCGGTAGAGTCGTTGATATAGCTAATTGAGCCTGTAGGAGGAATGGCCTGTAAGTATCGGTTGTATAGCCCTGAGCTCATGACGAGTTGTTTCAATTCGTTCCACTCAGACACGGTGGGTATTCGTATATCTAAACGGCTAAAGAGATCTTGGACCACGTCCAATTTTGGCGAGAAATCCTGCTGCAAATATTTGTCGAAGAAAGACCCATCACTGTAACTAGAATCTTCGAACCCTTTGAACGTACTCTTTTTCTCTTGTGCCAACTTATTGGAAGCCACGAGACAGTGATATAAAACACAGGCAAAATAACTGCTGGTGAAATCAATGGCCTCTGGTGAATCATAGTGAATGCGTTCTCTAGCCAAAAACCCATGCAAGTTCATCTGACCTAAACCAATAGCATGACTTTCATCGTTGCCCTTTCTTATCGAAGGAACACTGTTGATTGCGCTCATCTCTGACACTGCATTTAATGCTCGAATTGCGGTGTCAACGGTTTGAGATAGTCGACCTCCATCCAAGGCTTTAGCAATATTGATCGAGCCTAAATTGCACGAAATATCTCGCCCGACATGACTATAGTTCAAGTCGTCATCATAATTTGACGCCTCGTTGACCTGCAATATTTCAGAACACAAGTTAGACATATTTACACGCCCCTGAATGGGGTTAGCCTGATTAACCGTATCTTCGAACATAATGTATGGATAGCCCGACTCAAATTGGATCTCGGCAAGCGTTTGGAAAAGCCCTCTTGCACTCATTTTCCCTTTGCGGATCCTCGGGTCATCCACCATTTCATGGTACTTCTCCGTCACGCAAATTTCAGAGAAAGGTACGCCATACACTCGCTCAACATCATGAGGAGAAAACAAGTACATATCTTTGTTTTGCTTGGCTAATTCCAGAGTAATATCGGGAATGACAACACCAAGGCTCAAGGTCTTAATTCTGATTTTTTCATCGGCATTTTCTCTTTTCGTATCAAGAAATTGCATGATGTCTGGATGGTGAACATTAAGATAGACAGCACCCGCGCCTTGCCTAGACCCCAATTGGTTTGCATACGAGAAACTGTCTTCAAGCAATTTCATCACAGGGACGACACCTGAACTTTGATTTAAGATCCCCTTAATGGGCGCACCTTGCTCTCTTAAGTTCGTCAGAAGTAAAGCAACACCACCGCCACGACGTGAGAGTTGCAACGATGAGTTAATCGCACGACCGATGCTCTCCATATTGTCTTCGATTCTCAACAAAAAGCAGGAGATCAATTCACCACGGCTCTTTTTACCGGAGTTAATAAAAGTGGGCGTAGCCGGTTGAAAGCGTTGATGAATGATTTCTTCCATTAGTGCCAGTGCAAATTCACAGTCACCACGAGCCAGTAACAGCGCAGTCATAACCACTCGGTCTTCGAACCTTTCTAAATATCGCTTACCATCACGAGTTTTCAGTGCATAGGAAGTAAAAAACTTATAAGCACCTAAGAACGTGCGGAATCGAAATTTGGCTTGATAGGCGTTTGCCCAGATTTGATGAAGAAAACTGCGATCATATTGCTCAATAACTTGAGCCTCGTAATACCCCTCTCTAAGCAAATAGTCGATCTTCTCGTCTAAATTATGAAAGAAAACGGTATTTTGATTAACGTGTTGTAAGAAAAACTGTCGAGCCGCTTGCTTGTCTGCCTCAAACTGAATCGTCCCTTGTTCATCAAGTAGATTCAACATTGCGTTTAAAGCATGGTAGTCAAGGGACTCGTTCTCAAAGTGGTTATCCATGATGTTTCCAAAATTGTTCTAACCCATTTGTCACGATATCAATATCGCTCTGGGTTCCAGATAGTTCGAAACGATACAACAG
>NZ_JBFRSN010000972.1:0-2166 GCF_041473595.1 Vibrio sp. 10N.222.46.A1 | reverse complement strand
GCTTTCGATAGGTTCGGCTGAGCATCAAGAATTTCATGATACTGCCAAAGCGCTTCTGATACTTTTTCTGCAGTGCTGCTTGATACCAAGGCTTCTGCTGCTTCTTGCGTAACAAGTAGAGCCCAACGGTTGTCAGAGACTTGAACAGCGGTGCCACCAGAGATTACACGCACTTTACCTTGGCTTTCTGAAATTGAGTCAATGTATTGATCAGCTGACGCGCCCATCACACCGATAACAACGTCAGACGTTTGCTCGATATCAACCTTAGAGAATACGGCGTATTTTTTAATTTCAACTAATTCGATTTCAATTGCAGACTTAGGCTGCATAAGAGCGTAGCCACCATTGTGGTGGAACAAACGAAAGATACTCCAAACCTTTCCTTTCGCATCACAATGCGCGCCTAACGTGGATTCATCATTAGGAAGAGTGACGACATCGCACGTTACTTGACCTTGTAGGTACGACTTTTTGTCATCGCCTATCATGGTAATTGCGCTCCAATCTGACACGTGTGTCATCATCAGTTCTGGAAGCGATTCATTTTGCGTATGAGCGAGCGGCTGAAATGTGTTTTTCCAATCCATTTTATCTTTCCTAAGAATTTTATTTGGCTCTATGTTAATCCGGTTCTGTTTCTTTGTCAGCTTAGGTTTTTTTGTGAGCTTAGATAGGGACTGTGACTCACATAGTAGTTGCAGAGCGTATGACTTGTTACACTCCGAGAAAGAAAAATTATAGGTGAGGATAGCCAATGTACACTGCAGAGCAGAAAGCACGAATTAAATGGGGTTGCCGTCGTGGCATGTTGGAACTTGACGTAGTTATCATGCCATTTTTCGAAGAGTGTTTTGATTCATTGCAAGAGCAGGAGCAGCGTGAGTTTGTTTCTCTATTAGAGTGTGATGACCCAGACCTGTTTACTTGGGTAATGGGACACGGACGCAGTGAAAACCTAGGCCATGCTTCAATGGTTGATAAAATTGTCGCGCATAACCTCAGCAAGGTTCGTTAAGCTTCAGCTTAACCCTTCGTATTCCGCATTATTTGCAAAAGGCACTGTTTTTGGGTGCCTTTTGTTTTTCATCGTTTTCTCTTCTATTCCACTCGCTGTTGCCCTCTATTGTTTAGCTTTAGTGTTCAGTTTGTTTAAAGCCAATCATGTAATCTTGAATACAGCACATGGGTGCTTTGACTATAAAGAAGATGGCGAGTTCCGACTCAATGAGCAAGCCTACACACTTAAGTCCGTTGATAAGATCTGGGCGCAGTTCTTCGTTAAATTGCAGTTTGAGTGCGGATATTCAGTCTTGTTGTGGCGAGATAGTTGCAATGAACGTGAATATCGACACTTCTTGGCACATTTACAACGAGTCCGTTTGATAAACGAAAGCATTGGATAAACAAGAACCAAAGATAAAAGAAAGGGAGCTCTAGGCTCCCTGTCGTCTTTTTCCATGACCAAAAATTAAGACTGGCTTTTCTCTGGTGTCAGAATGGTTGGGCCGCTGTCTTCAGCAAGTTCTGGGTAATCCAGCGTGTAGTGTAGGCCGCGGCTCTCTTTACGTTGCATTGCACAGCGAACCATCAACTCAGCGACTTGTAGTAAGTTACGCAGTTCTAATAGGTTATTTGAAACCTTAAAGTAGCTGTAGTACTCATGAGTTTCCTGCTGCAACATCTGAATGCGGCGCATTGCACGTTCAAGGCGTTTGTCCGTTCGAACAATACCCATGTAATCCCACATGAACAGTCTTAGCTCGTGCCAGTTGTGTTGAATGATCACTTCTTCATCACTGTTGGTGACTTGGCTTTCATCCCATGCCGGAAGTTCAGCGCACAGTTGAGATTGATCGATGTTTTCAACGATATCTTTTGCGGCTGCCCACGCGTATACCACACACTCAAGCAGTGAGTTTGAAGCCATACGGTTTGCACCGTGCAAGCCGGTATAACTCACTTCGCCAATCGCATATAGGTTAGTGAGGTCAGTTTGACCTTGCTTATTCACCATCACACCACCACAAGTGTAGTGAGCAGCCGGTACGATTGGAATCGGTTCTTTGGTCATATCAATCCCCAAATCCATCAAGCGAGTATGGATCATTGGGAAATGCGTCGTGATGAATTCTTCAGGCTTGTGGCTGATATCAACATACATGC
>NZ_JBFRSN010000971.1:0-2961 GCF_041473595.1 Vibrio sp. 10N.222.46.A1 | reverse complement strand
GCAAAGCACAACCTACCAACCGACAAATACATCATTGGTTGTGCGGGGCGTTTAGAGCACGTGAAAGGTCAAGACCAGCTGATTAAGGCACTTGCTCTACTGCCATCAAATACCGTTGTCGCACTGGCTGGTAATGGTTCAAAACGCAATCAACTGAAACAACTCACTGACCGCTTGAATCTCAGCGAACGTGTGATCTTTCTTGGCTTAGTGGATGACATGACCACCTTTTACGGAGCGCTGGATACCTTCTGCCTACCTTCACGCCACGAAGGGCTTCCTCTTTCTACACTCGAAGCCCAAGCATGTAACATTCCAACCGTCGCGATGAACGTCGGTGCGGTTGATGAAACCTTATGTCCCATCAGCAGTTCCCTCGTCAAAAGTGGCAGCATTGCCGGATTAGCCAGTGCGCTATTAGAAAAACAAAATGAACGCTTTTTGTCACCTCGTCGTTACGTTCTCGACAACTTCGATATCATCAAAATGGTTTCGTCTTACAACGACATCTCAGAAGGAGTTTGCGCATGATCGACTGGTTGCTTGCAGGACTTTGCTTATTCTCTGGTGCGCTGATTGTCTACCATCACGCCGCCTATCCACTGTTACTACGTTGGTATGCGAAAAGTCACCCGGCGCGTCAGATTGAAGAGAGCCACCGTTGTTATAAAGACGAACAACAAGATTGCACACTACCCACCATCACCATTCTTGTACCGGCATTTAACGAAGAGCAATGGATCGCAGACAAGATCCGTAATCTTGCTTCACTCGATTACCCAAAAAAGAAGTTACAAGTGATTATTGCTTGTGATGGTTGTACTGATGACACGGTAAAAATCGCTCAAATGACGATTCAAGAAGCGATGTGCAGCGATATCTATTTCGAGATACATGACCACAAAACCAACCGAGGGAAAGTTGCGGTTATCAATGAAGAAGTGACAAGCATAAACAGCGACATCACGGCTCTGAGTGATGTGTCAGCCCTTATTTCATTGGATGCGCTGCTTATTGCCGCCGCTCACTTTGTAAGTGACAAGGTTGGCGTGGTAAACGCAACGTATCAGCTTTGCCCAACAGGTAACGAAGGTGAAAATACCTATTGGCAGTTTCAAACCGCCGTTAAAGAGTCAGAAGCTTCATTAGGTTCGAGCTTAGGTTCTCATGGCGCTTTCTACTTGTTTAGAACACACCTGTTCGAACTGCTTCCACTCAACACTATTAATGATGATTTCATCCTACCGATGCGAATCGTTAAACAAGGTTACATCGCAGAATACGAAACACAAATGGTCGCACTGGAACTAGAAGAATCAAATTTAGAAACAGATTTCAAAAGAAGACTTCGTATTTCAGCGGGTAACATGCAACAAGCGATTCGATTGTTTGGCTTGTTCAGCCCGAAGTTCAAAGGCATCGCGTTTGCGTTCTTCTCTGGAAAAGGACTTCGTCTACTCACTCCATATTTAATGATTGTGTGCTTGGTGTGCTCAATCTTACTTAACAACTACTTGATATTTGAAGTGTTGTTATGGGCTCAAGTTGCCGTGTATACCATTGGCGTACTTGGCTGCATCTTGCCAAAGCGTCTCGTAAATAAACCTATTTCATTAATCTCTTATTTGATAGTTGGACACTATGCCAACTTCATTGGTGGCATTCGTTACCTAGTCGGGCTAGAAAACTCACCTTGGACACGAGCGAATCATTAAGGACTTATTATGATGAACATTGAACAGCTATCTACTCAAAACTTATACCAATACAAAATCTCACGTGCTAAACGTACTTTCGATTTCGTGAGTTCACTGATTGCTTTGATTTTGCTAGCGCCCGTATTTCCATTGATTGCGATGGCTATTGTACTCACTTCTCGTGGCCCGATTTTCTACCGTCAACTGCGTGTTGGTAAATCGACACCGGAGAAAATGGAAATCTTTGAGATCATGAAATTCCGTAGTATGTACGAAGATGCAGAAACGCGTTCTGGTGCCGTTTGGGCTACGGCGAATGACCCACGAATCACACCCGTTGGCCGATTTTTAAGAAAGACGCGTCTTGATGAGTTGCCACAACTGATCAATGTATTGAAAGGTGAGATGTCTCTAATTGGCCCACGTCCTGAACGCCCTACTTTTTACACCAAACTAGAGAACGAAATCCCCTACTTTGCTGACCGTACATACGGCGTAATGCCCGGTATTACTGGGCTAGCACAAGTAAATCAAGGTTATGATACCTGTATTGATGATGTACGTCGTAAAGTGGGCTTTGACCACAGTTATGCACTGAGTCTGTGCTCTATGAAATCTTGGATTGTGGCTGATCTCAGCATCATTTCTAAAACAATCATAGTAATGGTCGATGGACGTGGACAATAGGTGAGATGTGTTCGCGGTGATGGATGTTTTTTATAGTCTACTTAAGGATATGTAACTCTTGACGCTTGATAGAAAGTGGCGACCAAATTGCTTAACAATTGGTCGCCACTTTTAATTTATATTGGAGTGTTTATGCTTATTTAGTATCTAAAGCTTAAATTGACCAACAAGTTGGCTTAATTGCCCACCAGCCTGTTTAAGTTCATCCACAGCGGTACTTGATGTTTCACTCGATATCAGCAGTGAACTTACAATGTCACGTATAGTCACCAAGTTACGGTTTATCTCTTCCGTTACTGAGCTTTGCTCTGTTGCCGCAGTTGCTATATGGTCGGTCATTGCATTGATTGAGGCTACAGCGGTGCTAACATCATTTAAACCCGCTGATATATCATTTGATGAAGTCACAACATCCTGACAAGTATTGCTACTTTCACCCATCGAAGAGACCGCTTGTTCAACCAACTTATGAAGTTCATCAAGCATGGTCTTAATCTCTAACGTACTACCTTGAGTTCTACTTGCAAGGTTACGTACTTCGTCTGCTACTACAGCAAAGCCTCGACCTTGCTCACCT
>NZ_JBFRSN010000970.1:1444-1695 GCF_041473595.1 Vibrio sp. 10N.222.46.A1 | reverse complement strand
CGATTGTATTCACTGAATTTAAAGTTGGGAGCGGGGTTCGCCAATAGGTCGTTGGACGCGCTTTCTGACCATTCGACGAGTTGTTCGGTTTTTTTTCCTACTCGGTAACTGTAGAGCCAAAGCGCTAATACAATAAAAAATATATAGCCAAGAGCAATATAGATAATAAGGTTGAAGCGATGATCGAACCACACATCTATTGTGTCGCCAATTAGGCGGTAGTCGTACCGAGCGACTCCGAATACCAATCG
>NZ_JBFRSN010000970.1:0-683 GCF_041473595.1 Vibrio sp. 10N.222.46.A1 | reverse complement strand
CAATCGTCCGTCTTCGAGAGCAAAACGGTAGACACCAAAGACAGCCTCTTTCTTGATGTCGTTGGTAACCGTTTCATCAACGAAGACGACAGTGAACTCATCATTAACAAATGTCACATCCCGAAGTACGTCTTTACCATCGACCTTTATGTTAGGCAATTGGTCATAATAAAATGACACTACGTAAGATTTAGGTAGTTTGGCTTCTGGATTTATAAGGCGTACTTCGTTAAAGCTCAACCATTCACTGGCGAGTCGCATTTTTACTGAATCTTCTATTCCATATTCAAAGTGACGGATTAAAAGTTCTCCGAATAGTAAGGCTGTCAGAAGTGACAAGCCCAAGAAAAAGGTAGTAAGGTGACCCCGTATTGGGAAGCTCTTTTTCATGCTCATGGTTACCCTTTGATCCTCAGACCTTGGCCAACGACGGTTTCAATCAACTTAGATTCAAAAGGCTTATCGATTTTTTGTCTCAGTTGATAAACCTGCACTTTTATGTTGTTACTTTCTGGTGCGTCATTTGGCCATAAACACTCCTCTATTTCTCTACGAGTAACCACTTGTGGACTTCGGCGCATGAGGAGTTCTAAAAGCATTAGGTTGAGTCGATTTAAGTCCAAGACTTGCTCTGATCTTGATACTTGCTGGCTTTCTAGGTCATAGACTAAGTCACCTTGTAC
>NZ_JBFRSN010000969.1:0-5622 GCF_041473595.1 Vibrio sp. 10N.222.46.A1 | reverse complement strand
ATAACCGACCATCCAGATAAAATCGCAACCTTTTTTCCGCTGAGATCTCCGTAGTTTGAGACGATTTGCGCGTTTTCTCGCGTAACAACAGAGAAAGGTAGCTCGTAAATCGCATCCGTATATAAGCCTTTTACTCCGTTGCTTTCGTAATTCTGAATAGAGTGCAAACCATCGATGCTTCCCTCATGAAACTTTCCCGTTAGCTCTGCCCACGAAAAGCCATTAACGAACTCGAACTTAACACCACTCATCTCGCTAATCATTTTCAGAAGATCAATCGCATAACCGTGTGGCTGTCCAGATACAGCGAAATCCATTGGTCCCCAATCGCTTTGATTAGAGAATAACAAAGGAGGCATGCTCTCAATTACGGCTTTTTGTTGAGCAGACCAATCGATTTCACTTATTTGAGGAAGTGCATTTTCCGTTTCAGCATCTCGATTTGACGCAATAATGTTACCTGACTTTGAGTATAAGAAAGATTCTGCCTGACTATCCTCCTCTAAACCTAATGCGCTTGCAGACAACTTACTCGCTAAAGAAGATAATACGATATCGATGCCTATCACGTGTTGTGTATCGCTAGCAGCTTTTGATTCAAAAGCTAGAGAATAGGTTTGGCCAGTTATCTGGAGATGCTGAAAAAGGTAAGGCTGCGTTTTTTCAACCGTCTCTGTATTAGCGGATTCATACCAAGGCCGTGTCGTCGGAAAATAATTACTCGGTTCTGTCTTTGACTCCCTGAGATTAAACTCAAGGTCGTAATACTTAGTCGTGCGGATACGACCTGCTTCCCTGTCGCTTATCTCGATCACCACCCAACGGTCTGAGCGATCGGCACCAATTTTTTCTCTAACAAAAGGAGAAGATTCCAGATTGATAATTTGGAAGAAGCGTTCGTTAGAAGAACCTATGTAAATACTATAAAAAAGAGGGTTATCTTTTATCGCTTCTGAGAGGATCCCACGCGACTCTTCGCGAGAAATTTGATAGCTAATAGAGCGATGTACGGAAGACAGTAATCGAGCGGTATTTATCGCGTCTGAGTCGACGTTACCGATATAGTCGCTCAAGTCCTGAGATACCATGGTCAACTTGGACAAGGTATGCTCTGTCGCCATTTTTTTACTGAAGTAATATTGAAGTGAAACCGCCACGATCGCCGTTAGCACCGTCGCAAGTAGAAACATCCCTCCAACGGTAAACCGCAACGAGATTTTTGTGTTTGCCATTATTCTATCCTTGAATAATCACTAGCTAAAAACGTAACACGCTAACAATACTTATATTATTACAACGCCCTACCGCCCCTAGCAACACATTATTCTATATATTATTCAAGTTCTCTTAACATTCTGTCCTGAATCTCAATAATCATGTCTTTAAATGATAATTAACTATATACGTCAGTAAACTAATACCATAATTAATTTAATGGTATTAGTTTTCATAAAATGGAAACACCTACGCCAATGACATCAAGGCAATAAGACCCGTCTTGAACTTTTCTAAGTCATTACGAATCCAGATTGAGTAGGCTGGCTATGTGTTTGATGATTGGATTGCTAGTATGAAAATGAGAGTTACCCCTTATTGTCTTTGATTACGGGATTAGCTCCTTTAATCAAAGTGGGTAACTCTCTACCCTTCACTATTACGACTTAAGCTTAGACAGCTACACAGAATTTAGGACAGCCTCTTACGCCCAGCGGTCAGAACGTATTAGGAGATCTAAACGTGCCGTTACGTGATGGGCTTTTCCTGCATGAATTTTGCTCAATTTACTTTTATGTAAAGCATGAGCGACTTTACTCGCATCCAAATCACTACCGGGAAGAAAGTTCATTTGGCTTCTCGCTGCTTTTAACACCTCAAGAACACCTGGAGTTTTACTCTCTAGAGATATCGGACATTCCTTAATAAACTCTCTTGACTCTTCTTTTAATAGTTCAAAAGACGAAAGAATGTTTTTTTGATGTGCCACTTTATCACTGTCAAGTGTTGTGCCTAATATCTTGGACTTTATCTTGCGTATTCCTCGGCTCAAGCTGATTCGTTTGTGTGCATTTGGCGGGGTAACATCAAGAATTTTCAAAAAATTATAAGGTGAACCATATCTAGGGATGCAAACTATATAGGCAGCTAAGATCGGGATTTTACGTATGTGTTCCGCGAAGAACTGTTCTAGCCTTTCATCACTCATTGATTGAACGTTAATTAAGTAAGTCGTACATTTTTTCTTGAATTCATTATATTCTTTTTCCATTTTCCATTTTTTGATTAGCGAGACAAAAAATTTGAAAATGGAAACAATAGCGTTAGCGATAGTTGTTACTGCTGCACCAACACCAGCACTCAGAGAATTCACTAATATCGTCCCGCCACTTTGCAGAGTTGCAATCGAACTTGATACTGCCGCACCTTTTATTTGCTCTCTGATAGATATAATTACGTAAGAACCAACTTTGTTGGTCGCGAGCATAGTCATACCGTCAGATTTTAGGTAGTGCATTGTTTTTGTAATGGTCTTGTATGCTGACTCTAATGCGGCTTTAATATTACCAGCATGCTGTAAAACTTCGCCTAGTGTTTTTGATACAACATCGGGTAATAGAGCAAATAGTTTTTGCTTTAAATCGTTTCCAAAGTCTGTAATCGACGATAAAAATTCAGTCAACTTTTGCTTTAAAGTAGACACGATTTTCATAAACCAGTTTTGATCGCTATTCATAGCAGCGCTGCTAGCAACTGATTTAACAGCGCCTGACGCTATTTTGTAGCCGGCACTTGAATTGATTGATGACAATCCGTGAGTTCCAGCGTAATTAAGAGCCTTACCAAGTCCGATACTCTTATCGACTACCCCTTTAACTTCCTTTAGTTGACCTGCAGTTTTGCCAACAACAACAAGTTTAGAAAAGAGAGAACCACCTTCAAGCTCCGCTTTAGAGAATACTCTCAACATATCAGCGTACATTGGATTTTGATTTTGCATGTATAAAACTCTTATTATTTAGCTGTATTAGTTCAGAAACGAAAGTGTTCTGCTTTTGCAAGAAAGGACAACACATTGAGCATTATTTTTTCAAAGTTAAATTAGGCTTAGACACCTAGAGTATTGAGCTTTATCGCCCGATTATAATTAAACTCTATGTACTCTATATAGTTTGCCATATCTGTTCTTTTGTCACAATCGGCTAATATAGCTCTGCCGCAAATATAATTAGATTCATAGAGACTGATGAAGCTCTTAAGGCAAGTTGTGGTGAGAATGAATCGGTAATTTTTGGTACTCAAGCCTGCACCTTCAAGTTGATTCGGTATACAGGCAACTTCTAAATTAAGAAGCAGCCTTCCAAAGAAAGCTAGAATACAACTTAATATATTATAGAATTTATGCTATAAATTTAGACTCATAATTCCAAATCAAGTCAGTTCATTAATATTGATACCACACAATATCAGAACATCTTCGAGCATTATCAGGCGAGCCTATGACGGATAATTTCTCCCCTTCTGCCAGTGCGATTGTGGCAAAAGATTCTAAAAGCAATGAGCATGCAGTCAGCGATTTTGCTATTTCTGAGTACCTATCGAAGCCTTTTAAAATCGAACTAACACTCATCTCAAAAAACTTTTCAATTGATGACCAGCTTGGTCAAAAGCTTTCGATTACACGCTTTATTAACGACACTAACAACCAAGCAGCCACACGTGTATTCAACGGCATTGTTACGCAAGTTCAGTTATTGGGCATGGACAGTAACCTGCAGTATTCTAGTTATCGCATCACTCTAAGGCCGTGGTTTTGGTTATTGATACACACTCATTCTTTCCGTGTTTATCAAAACCAATCGACTAAAGATATCGTTTCAGATGTGTTAACCCAAGCAGGTTTCAGTGGCTCGTTTAAGGCTGGTACCATGCCCTCATCCAAACGAGAGTATTGCGTTCAATATGATGAAAGCGACTTTGATTTCGTAACTCGCCTGCTTGCTGAAGAAGGGGTTCATTACTTTTTCCAACACAGCGACTCAGATCACGTGATGATGCTACAGGACGCTCAGAGCCCTTATAAAAAGTCAGATATCGGTAAACTGGACATGATTGAAGTCCCTTCAGGCAACAATCCATTACTCGATAAATGGATGCCGCAAGGTCAATTTCATGGTGCCAGCATCGAACTGACTAGTTATGATTACTCACAAACTAAACTCGTGAGCAGTAAACAGAAAAAATCCAGCCATAAGATAGCTAACAACACCAAGTTAACGAAACAGTTTTACCCTAACCTTGGTATCACTGGTGGGATGGAAGACCTTGCCAGCAACCTAGTGAAAAGACGAATTGAACAGCTCGAGCAAAATTATCAAACCGTAGAAGCCGAAGCGCAACACGATTCATTTGAATTGGGTAAATGGTTTTCACTATCATCCCATTTAGACAAAGATCAACTCGGTGACTATTTAGTCACAGAACTTCACACGAGTTATAGCACCGAAAACCATTGTCAAACACGTCTCACCCTTCTTGACACGTCGACTCCTAATTATCCTTCACCGACGGATAAGGCAAAAATACACGGACTACAAAGCGCCATCGTAGCCGGTAATACCGCAGGTGAGATTAATCAAGATGAACAAGGTCGAGTTCGCATTCAATTTCATTGGGATACACAAACATCCGGAGACAAAACGAGTTGCTACGTGCGCGTTGCTCAGATGATGGCTGGCAATGGTTATGGTGCTCAGTTTATTCCAAGAGTAGGACAAGAAGTACTGGTCAGTTTTATTGATGGTGACCCAGACCAACCGATTATCACAGGAAGCGTTTATAACAGTAAAAACCCACCACCTTACAAAGAAGCTAACTCAACGAAAACAGGTATTAGCACTAAGTTAAGCGGATTGGCTAACGAGCTCTATTTTGACGATAAGAAAGACAATGAGCTCTTGTACATGCATGCAACCAAAGACTTCACGAAAGAAATAGAGAACAACCTGACAGAGACCATTAAAGGTGAACTGATCCAGAAAACCACCAAACAAGTTAACGTATCAACAGAAGATAATTACACCCTCAATTCAGACAAAGCTATCGCTGCCAAAGGTAAATCTATATCCCTAGAAGCGGATGACAAGATTGAGCTAAAGGTTGGGTCCAGCAAAATCACTATGTCTTCATCTTCTATTAGTATTGAAGCAAGTAACATTGATATCAAAGCCAGTAGCGCACTCAACCTTGAAGGCATGAACGTAACAAGTAAGGCGACATCCGCGAACAAAATATCAGGTGTAACAACGGCTCTCGAAGCGACAAGCTCCAACAGTATTAAAGGACTCAGTGTCGCGATTAAAGCGGATACCACACTCACAGCAGAGGGGTCTTTAAGTGCCGAGTTTAAATCAGGCCTAAAAGGTACTTTTAATGGTGGCGTACTTGGCGAATTAAAGGGTGCTATTGTAAAGGTGAATTAGTGAATTCAATCGCTAGCATTTAAACCACACTAGAGCACAAATTCAGGTAAGACAGAAACATGTATAAAAAAATTCCATATCAAACTGGCAGACAGTTGCTCGACAGATTCTCAAGCTCCGACGAAGCACAAGCACTGATTAATGA
>NZ_JBFRSN010000968.1:0-334 GCF_041473595.1 Vibrio sp. 10N.222.46.A1 | reverse complement strand
CAGTTAAGCAGCTGAAGTACAGACCAGTTAAACAGCTAGCTCGCTATAGTTCAGCATACAGTCGTTAATACGTTGTATTTGTATGGATGGTTTTCTACAATACCAGCGTCCATTTAATAGGTAATAAACATGCAGCAAAATGAATTTGAAGTACTGGTAAAAGCTATCTGCGCACTAGATGGCCTGCCTCAAGCACTTGAGTTATTGAAATCCAATGAGGATACAGAAGTCGCTGAGGCTGCTGGATCACTAACAGGTCAATTTGCGCTAGCTGAAGTTGAAGGCGAAAAGCGTATTTACCACGTGACGCTTCAAGAAAATGAACAAGGCGAAG
>NZ_JBFRSN010000967.1:0-1405 GCF_041473595.1 Vibrio sp. 10N.222.46.A1 | reverse complement strand
TATCTTATCTATAAAATAGTCAGAACATGAGCTTTTTCAATCATTTTCGATATAATTAGAGAAAATGCCTAATCTTTAATACGTATGAATTTGAAAAAACTCTTCATTTTAGCTTTTGTTAGCGTCTTCTCAGGTTGTGCCGTCTACGCGGGGTTGAACTTCGATCAGCTCTTTGGTGAACAGCAAGTCCGTGATCGCCAAGCGCCTATTCTTTCATCTCAAGCACAGCATTTCATTGACGAAGTAAAGCCTATCATTGATAGCCGCTGTGTTGTTTGCCACGCTTGTTATGATGCACCTTGCCAGCTAAAAATGTCTTCAGTTGAAGGTATCGACCGAGGGGCGAGTAAGGCACTCGTTTATCAAGGCACCCGTTTAACCGCCTCAGCCCCTACCCGCCTGTTTGAAGACGCGATAACCACACAAGAGTGGCGTGATGCGGATTTTCATCCAGTGCTAAACGAACGTATGCAGAATTCAACGGCTAACCTTGATGCTGGGCTTGTTTCTCGTATGTTGATGCAAAAAGAAAACCACCCTCTTCCAGATCAAACGCAACTTGAAGGCTTCGACTTTTCAACCGATCGCGACCAACAGTGTCCAACCATTGAAGAGTACGCTCAATACGAAAGAGATTACCCGACGTGGGGAATGCCTTATGGCATGCCGAACTTAGATAAAACGGAATACGCGACTTTAATGAGTTGGTTGGAAAACGGCGCGTTAATGAATGACCATATTCCACTGAATGATGCGGAACAAGAGCTCGTTGATATCTACGAGGGCTTTCTCAACAAGAGTGACAATAAAAGCCAGCTTTCAGCACGTTATATCTATGAACATCTGTTTCTATCACACCTCTATTTCTCTGATTTAGCTCAGCCAACACGCTTCTTCACCTTGGTTCGTTCTGCGACGCCTCCTGGTGAAGCGGTTCAACGCATCACGAGTCGTCGACCTTACGACGATCCAAAAGTGGATCGGGTTTATTATCGCCTGATTCCAGAGCAAGGCACCATCGTCCACAAAACACACATGCCTTTCGCATTAAATGAAGAACGCCTGAACAATTGGAACACATGGTTTGTGGATGCTCGTTACGCTGTCAAACAACTTCCTAGCTACGCGATTGACGTCGCGGCGAATCCAATGACTTCGTTTGAAGCTCTTCCGGTGAACTCGCGCTTCCATTTCATGCTGGACAATGCACAAAACACCATCATGGCCTTTATCAAGGGGCCGGTGTGTCGCGGGCAGCTCGCACTCAACGTGATCAATGATAGATTCTGGGTACTATTCATCGATCCTGATAAAGCAGATCTGCCTGAAATTAATCAGTTTTATGCCAACCAGAAGCAAAACCTAAAGCTGCCTAGTGAACTAGAAAGCAACACTGTCCCTGTTC
>NZ_JBFRSN010000966.1:0-535 GCF_041473595.1 Vibrio sp. 10N.222.46.A1 | reverse complement strand
ACCCACATATGGGTCTTGTCCGTTCCTACGTGTTTTTAATAACTTTAAAATCCACATGTACTGCTCAGGTTTCGGATTAACAAAACCTTCAACGACTTCATTCATTGCCCTAGCGTCTTGATGTTCATCGCCGGATAACTCAATGGGTGCTTTGATTTCAATTTCGTATTTACCCGTCTCAATATTATAGCTGGCAAAGGTTGGAACGATCTTCGCTCGGCTTACTTTTGCTAGTTTTCCTAGTCCGGGCAAGGTTGCTTTTTCAGTCGCAAAGAAATCTGAGAATACACTTTGCTCTGGGCCATGGTCTTGATCTGGCAGGTAATATCCCAAGTAGCCATCTTTGACTGATTTGATAAAAGGCTTAATGCCTCCACTGCGATCATAAACTCGTCCGCCATACTGAACTCTTTGCTTGTGCATGAGCAAATCGGTCAGAGGGTTTTTCTGGCTATTTGCCATCGCAGAAACGGGCAAGCCTCTTGAAGCTAAAAGGATAGCCGGAATGTCGATGCACCAAGAGTGAGGTACGAGC
>NZ_JBFRSN010000965.1:0-938 GCF_041473595.1 Vibrio sp. 10N.222.46.A1 | reverse complement strand
GCTGCCGCTTTACTCGAAGATCCGGAACGCAATGTGACGGATATTCAACACTCGCTACATCGACTTAAGCAAAGAAAGCACTCGAAAAACAGTGTTGTGATGCAGCGAGCGAAAAGTCTCGCCAGCAAACTCAATCATCACTTAGATTTGTCACAAGTTGACGAATCATTGCTACCATTAGTGCTTTGTTTTGCATTCCCAGACCGAATTGCACAAGCGAGAAGTGCGAGCAGCAGTGCTTTTCTTCTGGCGAATGGTCACGGTGCTGAAGTTCGTGATGATGATCCATTGGCGAATAATGACTATATCGTTGTGATTGATTTGATGCGCAGCACAGGGCGAGCCAGTCAAGTTTTCTTAGCTACCGCGGTTGATATTGCGCAGCTAGAAGTTGAATTTCCAAAACTGTTTGTGTGTTCCGATTACGCCGATTGGGATGAGAAACGTGGTCGCTTAGTTGCCGAGCAGCGAGTGTCTTTGGGCAAGCTGATTATCAGCACCAAAGCTTTACCAGAACCCGATGCGAATCAGGCGAGCCAAGCGCTACTCAATTATATCGCTCGCTGCGGACTGGAGCGTTTACATTGGACGTCTTCAGCTAAACAGCTCGTTGAGCGTGTACGCTGCGCACAGCTTTGGATGCCAGAGCATGATTGGCCAGCGATGGATGATGCGAGTTTGGTTGAAAATCTTGATGAGTGGCTATCACCCTATCTGAATGGCATTAAGTCAGCCAAAGGGCTGTCGAATGTATCGATTGAACAAGCATTGTCGGCTTATCTTGGCTGGCCTCTGAATCAAGAAATAGATCAATGGCTACCGACTAATTACCTGATGCCTACGGGCAGTAAGAAGTCGATTCGATATCAATATCAATCTGAGCCAATGATCTCTGTTCGAATGCAGGAAGTCTTTGGTGAGCAAGATTCACCCTTGAT
>NZ_JBFRSN010000964.1:1214-4218 GCF_041473595.1 Vibrio sp. 10N.222.46.A1 | reverse complement strand
TTCAAGAGCGCGCTCTACGATGCTGATCGCACGATCGACACCG
Organism: Vibrio sp. 10N.222.46.A1; assembly: GCF_041473595.1. Taxonomy (NCBI): domain Bacteria; kingdom Pseudomonadati; phylum Pseudomonadota; class Gammaproteobacteria; order Vibrionales; family Vibrionaceae; genus Vibrio; species Vibrio sp. 10N.222.46.A1. Next base: position 4,175 of record NZ_JBFRSN010000964.1, on the reverse strand, counting down.
GCACAAAAGCCACGAGGGTTAGCTAACATTATTTTCATTTCATTGCTCATCATTTACCGCGGTACTAAGGTTGTTTCTATAGAGTTCGCTGTCAGCGAGGTTCGCATTCTACAGTGAAGCGCCTAGACAGTGAAGCTCTGGGTTGCATCACACCTGTAAGGCGATGTTATTCTACTGTTAAGATAGTGATTAGCCGCTAAGATAGCTACTCCACCGTTAAGACACTTAGTCCACAGCTAAGATGTTAACGTCAAACGTAACGTCTTGGCCGGCTAATGGGTGATTAAAATCAACCGTCACTGAATCACCCGCGATCTCAGTGATAATACCTGGAATTTCCATACCGTCAGGACCAGAGAAAGCCATAATAGTGCCAACTTCGACTTCAGAGTCGCCAACAAACTTAGCACGATCCATATGATGGATATGATCTGGATTTGGCATACCAAACGCGTCTTCCGCCTTCAATTCGATAGATTTTTCAGTCCCCGTTTCAAGGCCAATCAGGCACTGTTCAAAGTTCTCACTTAGGCTGCCATCACCCATCACGAACTTAGCGGGCTTACCCATATTTTCGGTGCTATCGGCAACTGAACCATCCTTCATTTTAATCGTAAAATGTAGAGTTACTGCTGAATCATTTTTAATTGCTGCCACGTTACTTTCCTTAGATTTCTTTATTATTTGAGAATGCATTTTGCTTTGCTCTCATATTACTTGCAGCATAAAAAAAAGCGCCGTCGGAATCAACCGACAGCGCTTAGGGCTATTCTATTCTGTGAGTCATAGGCTGACTTTAGGACAATCTATTACAAAGCGATTTGCTTGATACTCATTAATGTCTGAGTAGTCTATTGGCTTTCATCTTTCTTACGGAAACCATCTAAGATGATCATCGCGGCGCCGATACAGATTCCCATATCCGCTAGGTTAAATGCAGGCCAGTGGTAAGTACCCCAATAGAAGTCTAAGTAATCGACGACAAAGCCATGTACAACACGGTCGAACACGTTACCAACAGCGCCACCAATGATGATCGCATAAGCAATGTTGTTCCACTTATCTGTTGCTGGTAGCTTGCTCATCCAGTACGTCAGCATCCCCGTTACCGCAAATGCGATACCAGTAAATAACCAGCGCTGCCAACCACTTTGATCACTCAAGAAGCTAAATGCTGCACCGTAGTTATGCACGTACAAAAAGTTAAAGAATGGCAACACCTCAATGCGGTTTGCCCAGCCATAACCCATGTTGTCCATAACAAAGAGTTTGATACCGATATCAGCAAGGAAGACTAGTAGGGCCAACCATAACCAACGCACACCAGATTGTTTTAACGAAACTTCACTCATTTCTATTCCTAGTATTTACGAAGTTGGTATTCACTGTTACTCAATTTAAGTGACCTTGATTACCAAACTTGGCTAAACACATTTCCTATAATTAAAAATAACCCCAGTTGGTACTGGGGCTATGATTTTTACAAAAAGTTCAGTATTTCTCTGAGTCGTTATGCGTACTTACGCACTTCGCCTTCACCGTCGATGTTCGACACACAACGACCACAAACTTTCTCGTGACCTTCAATTGTGCCTACATCTGGAGTGTGGTGCCAGCAACGGTCACACTTCTCAGCTTCAGTTGCTGCAACTTCAACGTACAGACCTTCAACGTCTGTCGCTTGAGCTGTATCAGACTTATCGCTAAGTGGTTTAACAACCGCAGCAGAAGTAATAAGTACGAAACGTAGCTCATCTTCTAGCTTGTTGATTTTTGCCGCTAGTGCATCGTCAGCGTATAGAGTAACTTCAGCCTGCAGAGCGCCACCGATTGTTTTCTCTTTACGAGCATCTTCAAGAAGCTTGTTCACTGCGCCACGAACTGACTGGATTTCAGTCCAGAATTCGTTGCTTAGCTCTTCGTCGTCAGCAAGACCAAATAGGCCTTCGAACCACTCGCCTGTGAATACAAACGTGTCGCGTTCGCCTGGCATCTCGTTCCAGATTTCATCTGCAGTGAACGACATGATAGGAGCCATCCAACGAACTAGAGCTTCTACGATGTAGTAAAGCGCCGTTTGGCAGCTACGTTGAGCATGGCTGCCCTGCTTCGCTGTGTACTGACGGTCTTTAATTACGTCTAGGTAGAAAGAACCCATTTCGATAGAACAGAACTGCATTAGACGTTGAGTTACACCGTGAGTATTGTACTCACCGTATGCTTTAACGATCTCTTCTTGTGCAGCTTGAGCACGGCCAACAGCCCAGCGATCAAGTGCTACCATTTCTTCAGCAGGAACTAGGTCAGTTTCAGGGTTGAAACCGTTCAAGTTCGCTAGGAAGAAACGAGCCGTGTTACGAATACGACGGTAAGCATCAGCAGAACGCTTAAGAATCTCGTCAGAAACCGCAACTTCGTTAGTGTAATCCGTAGAAGCAACCCATAGACGTAGAATATCTGCGCCTAGTTTGTTCGTTACATCTTTAGGAGCAACAACGTTACCGATAGATTTAGACATCTTACGGCCGTTACCATCAACCACGAAACCGTGCGTTAGCACTTGCTTGTATGGTGCTTCGTCTTTCATCGCGATAGATGAAATCAAAGAAGACTGGAACCAGCCACGGTGTTGGTCAGAACCTTCAAGGTAAAGATCAGCACTGTGCGTTCTTTCTTCATTCGGGAAGTTGTACTCTTCACGAGAATCCACAACAGAGAAGTGCGTTACACCTGAGTCGAACCATACGTCTAACGTATCAAGTACTTTCTCGTACTTGTCAGCGTCTTCAGCACCCATCAGTTCAGCAGCATCTACATCCCACCAAGCTTGAATGCCTTTTTCTTCCACAAGCTTCGCTACTTTTTCAATAAGAGTTGGGCTATCTGGATGAAGTTCTGATGTTTCTTTATGAACGAACAGAGCAATTGGCACACCCCAAGTACGTTGACGAGAGATACACC
>NZ_JBFRSN010000964.1:0-469 GCF_041473595.1 Vibrio sp. 10N.222.46.A1 | reverse complement strand
TTGACGAGAGATACACCACTCAGGGCGACCTTCGATCATACCTTCGATACGGCTTTGACCCCATTCAGGCATCCATTCAACACTCTTTGTTGACTCTAGTGCTTTTGCACGTAGGCCAGCTTGATCCATAGAGATGAACCATTGTGGTGTTGCACGGAAGATGATTGGAGTTTTGTGTCTCCAACAGTGTGGGTAGCTGTGCTCGTAAGCGTGGTGATGCAGTAGTGCACCCTTCTCTTTTAGAACTTCTAAAACAGAGTCGTTCGCTTTGAATACGTGCTGACCAGCAAATAGCTCAGTATCTGGCAGGTAAACGCCGTTTGAACCAACTGGGTTAGCGATTTCTAGGTTGTACTTCTTACCAACCACGAAATCCTCTTGACCGTGACCAGGAGCGGTATGAACCACACCAGTACCAGAGTCAGTTGTAACGTGGTCACCAAGAACAGCAGGAACCGTAAAGTTGTAG
>NZ_JBFRSN010000963.1:0-2474 GCF_041473595.1 Vibrio sp. 10N.222.46.A1 | reverse complement strand
AGAGATAAATGACATCGTCACCCTGGCCAGTCCAAACAGCATCGCCAGCATCACCAACATTGATTGAAACACCTTTGTTGATATCAACATTGTCTACAATCTTGTTGTAACCCGCTTGTCCATTGGTTACTGCAGGTGATCCTATCCAACTCAAATTATCATGAAGAACTTTAACAGAATCGATCATCTTGCCTGTAGACGACACATCTACGCTGCCTTTTGAACCCATTACATCAAATGAAATATTGCTAGTGCTTGTATCACCATCACCATCTTTCAATGTGTAATCGAAGTCTACGGTTTCAGGTCTAGCTTGTGGTTTGCCACCAAATTTGTACGAACCCGTATCCATATCGATACTCAAAGTGTACTTGCCATCGACCGTAACTTTTAACTCGTTTGTTGATTCATTTTTGGTAAAGCTGATCTTAGAGTTCTGTCCTGTAGAACTGATAGTTGAACCATCAAAATTAAAAGTTACGCCATCAATAACTAACTGACTAACATAACCACCATCAGCGCCAAAGCCACCATTAGTTACCAATGAACCATTAACGGTTTGAATTATTGGCTGGGTCAATATATCTGTTAGTTGGCTCGACGAATCAATAACTATCGCTGAAGAGTCTGTTCCCGTCAGACCATCGTGAGAAACCAAATCAATTTGGCCTTTGTCAAGATAACCTCCCGTTATACCTATAGCTTGAGAAGTAATACCATTATCATCTAAATGTTTAGTCCAAGTTTTCGCTTCCCAATAATCTATCCTATCATCTTGGTTTGGAATTCCATCAGTAATAAAGTAACTGACGTTATTCGCATCAGGGAGCTTACTATCTTCGTCATGGTCCCATGAAGTACGGGCTTTACGTAAAGCATCATCATAATCAGTATTATTCTTAGGTTTTAGCTTATTGATTTCTGTAATAGCTTCACTAACAGAGAACCAAGATTTACTACCGTCATGTATGAGTTTAGCGTTGCCGGTAAATGTCACTATTTGGACTTTTACATCGCCAAGCGTGTCATATTGCTGGAGCATCTTAGCAAGAGACTCTTTTAAAATAGCTAAACGAGTCTTACCAGCAACGCCAGAATCGTAGCCCATAGAGCCAGACACGTCGATTACCAACTGAATATTCGTATCTGATTTTGTTTCTGGGGTAACTGGCACATCAATAGCTGTTGCAACAGGCTGATCATCTTCAATCGAAATCGTAATTTGCCCCCCTGAACTCTTAAGCCCCGAAGTGTCTTTAGCAATGACCGGGATCTGAATGACTAGATTGTCTTCGCCATTAGTATTGGGGTGATCTACCGGAGCTTTCAATTGTATGTCGTAGTGACCATTTCTATCCAATGTTGCTTCAATAACAACTTTTCCGTTAGCAGTACCAGTAAGTGCATGACCATCAGGCGATACCGCCCAATCAATAGTATGCCCTTCTGATGTCAAAGGCTGACCGGTCGATGTTGTAATGTTGATTGAGCTTGTTTCACTAAACACAGTGTCAGACAAGTTGTTATTAGCGTCAGTAATAACAAGATTACCTTGTATAGAGTGACCATCCGTAGAGTCAGTAGGTAACCCAATAGTATCAGTGATACCACCGTTTAGGCCTTCTTCTGAAACGCTAACTGATTGGTTTTTGATTACAGGTGCAACTTCATTATCGAGTATAAAACCTGTGCCAGTGTCTCTGCCAATAGTAATCGTATAATTTTCAGTATTTTCTACAAGAACGTCATCTAATGTAGGAACGATAACTTTAAAGTAATATACGCCTTTAGGCACGACAATAGATTGTCCATCGGCGCTCAATGTGACGCCATTAGTAAACGAAATGTCTGATTTTTTAACGTCACTACTATTAGGGAGGTTTATTGAGTATGTTACGTCTACATCAGAAGAACCAGTAAGTAAAACGCTATACTCTAAGGTCCCACCCTCAATTACCGAACGAGCATTGGCAACATTTACAGTTGGTTTATCAGCAGCGTCTTCGTTTATAGAACCCGACGCGCTAACACCGTGCTGACCGTGATTAATGATTACATCCTTACTAGCATCTGTTGAAGATTGGAAAGGTATCTCACTCAACTTAATCCCAAAGTCTTCAGATGTTTCGAAACGGTTGTCATTTATTGTATCTACATTAACTTTGAAATCCGTAACTTTCGCAGGAAGCGTGAATGTACCATCCACTTCATTTACCGGAATAGTCTTAATCACTCCGCCAGAAACATAAGTGACTGTAACCCCAGAAAACGGCTTACTACTGTCTACGGCTAAATCCTCAAAGTTTGCTTTACCAACGCCATTAGAAAATTCAAACTCGACTTTCATCTCAATCGACGCTTCAGACACCTTCGATAGTTGCCCATCAAATACGGCCGTGCTTCCTTCATCAACAGCATTAGCATTCGTCAATGTAAGCGTAGGGTTATCTGTATGATCTAACTTGATTGTACCC
>NZ_JBFRSN010000962.1:0-824 GCF_041473595.1 Vibrio sp. 10N.222.46.A1 | reverse complement strand
CCGTCACTTACAAGTTAAGAGGAAAGGCAGCGGGAAAAGCCTACCTCCAGTTAAACGAGATAAAACTCAACCAAGTGCTATTCAGCGAAAATGAAGACGCCTTTATTAGCGAAGTCGTACCTCATGAACTCGCACATCTGATCACATATCAGGTCTTCGGACGAGTTAGGCCTCACGGCAATGAGTGGAAATACGTGATGGAAAAGGTATTCAATGTACCGGCCAGAACCACACACAGCTTGGAAATCACCTCAGTGCAGGGCAAAACTTTTGAGTATCGCTGTGATTGCACCACTTATCCCCTGTCGATAAGACGACACAACAAAGTCATCCGCAACCAATCAACGTATCGTTGCCAACAATGCCAGCAAACCTTAGCTTTTACCGGCCTTCAATTGAGCTAAGTCTTGAGCTCATAAGATAACGCGAATAAATGTAATAGAGTGAACTAACATTTGAGTGCTAGACTGTTGTTTATCATACTTTCATCAGTCTTTTTCTATGCAAAAAACCTCTCCAAAAGTATTTGGCCTATCGATGTCCTTTTACCTATCAATAGTATTTGGCCTACTGGTAACCCAAAGCGTTTTCGCCGCTCCACCAAGTTCGTTCTCCAAAGCTAAAAAAGAAGCGGTGAAGATTTATCTCGATCACCCGACTTCATTTTATTGTGGTTGTGACATCACTTGGAAAGACAAAAAGAAAGGTATCCCCGACCTCGACGGCTGTGGTTATCAAGTGAGAAAACAGCAAAAGCGCGCTTCCCGTATTGAGTGGGAACACGTGGTTCCAGCTTGGCAATTCGGCCACCAGCGTCAGTGCTG
>NZ_JBFRSN010000961.1:0-1606 GCF_041473595.1 Vibrio sp. 10N.222.46.A1 | reverse complement strand
ACCTTGTTCACCCGCACGAGCGGCTTCAATCGCGGCATTCAATGCCAACAGGTTGGTCTGTTCGGCAATGCCTTGAATGGTGGATAGGATCTGGTTGATGCTTTGAGCATTACTCTCTAATTCACGAATAACATTGGCTGCATCTTCAACCTGAGTCGCAAGGCCTGTAATCGCATCGCGGTTTTGTTGGATAACCTCTTGGCCTTCGTTACAAGCGGTAGCGGATGCTTGAGATGCGGAGGCGGTTAATTCGGCATGGCTGGCCACTTCAGCTGCGGTGGCGGACATTTCATGAATCGCAGTCGCAATTTGGTTGATGTCGTTTTGTTGGTTCTCGACTCGAATCGAAGATTGCGTAGCCAGTTGATTGGCTTTTTCCGCATGGTTGTTTAAGTCGTGACTGTGCTCTATTACGCCCTTAAGCATGCTTTGCATCTGGCTCAAGAACTGGTTTACGAGCTCGGCAAGTTTGCCAATTTCATCCATGCGCTTGATATCAATACGCTGAGTCAGGTCGCCTCTGCCTTGAGCAAGCTGAGTCAGTGCTTCAGACAATGTTTGCAGTGGGTGCAGCAAGCGGTTAATCACCATTGTGCTCGCAATCGAAATGACGATGTATAAAATCAAAGAGGTAAGCGTGATAAATTGAATGGCATCGGATACCGCAGAAAATGCCATTTCTTTATCGATCACAATACCCAATGACCAATCGGTATTCGGAACGTTAGCGATGTAGACCATTTTATCGCCTTGACCAGGCCAAGTTAACGTCGTGATCATTTGGTTTTGGAGCAGTTGTGATACTTTGTCGACCGTTAGCTCAGGGTTCAAATTCGTCAGTGGTTTCTGACTCAACTCTTCATCACTGTAGGCGACGATGTTGTTATTACCGTCGACTAAAAAAGCAAAACCGTCATTATCGAGTTTTACATTGAGTACGGTATCAATAATGCTGGTTACGGTTAAGTCTGCCGCGATAACACCCTGTCTTTCACCATTAAATGCTTTAGCGAAACTGATGACAATGCTGCCGTCAAAATCTTGATAAGGTTCGGTAATGATGAGTTCAGATGTCGCGTTTGCATCTTTATACCAAGGGCGGGATCGTGGGTCGTAGTCTGCTGGCCAATCCTCAGCCTTGTCGCCATAAGCTATACTGCCATCACTGAATCCTGCATAAACAGACAAGAATTGCCCGGCTTGCTTGGTGATCAATAACTCGCGATCAGAGTTGCTATTGCTTGAAATGGTCGATTCATTGGCAAGCATCATATCACTGCGGATTGATAACCAATCGGCAATGTAGTTCGTCGTACCAACACTCACGTTTTTCACCTGTTGGTTGATCGCGACTTCAGTTTCTTGAGTAAGCTGATTAACAGATATCCAAGCTTGAGCGCCACTTACGACGGCAATAATAACCGCGATAGCGATCTGAATTTTGAACTTAATAGTATGTCTCAAGGTTTATCCCTCCTTCTTGGATAAAAGGCTAATGACAGCGACGCGTTGGATTGCGAACGGATGTGTCTCTGCTAGGTGTCTAGTGTCGTTATATTTAAAGTTCGAAACGTGTTGAAAATCATAATTTAAATATATATATGAT
>NZ_JBFRSN010000960.1:0-3079 GCF_041473595.1 Vibrio sp. 10N.222.46.A1 | reverse complement strand
AATTAGCATATAGATTGATTAATGATAATTACTCTAATAGAGTAGATAAATATTTCAAAGATAACACAGTATCCACCCCAATAACCATGCAATTCGTTTCCAGTGAATTACCAGTAACTATTAGCCACCTAATCGGATTAAAGGAAAATTTAAAATACTGGTATTCAACCTCATTGACAGGGAAGAAATACATAAGTAGTTTCGGACATGTCCCATTAAATAATGCAAATTTCCATCCATTATATGAAGGCACAAACAGCATCCGATTTTCAAAATCGATAAAAAATGTTGCAATACCAAATATGCGTTGGTTGAATGATGTATTTTTCCCAGTTTTAGAGAGAACAGTAGATGTAATATATGACAATAGCGATCATCTTGTTGTTGAATTCAAAGATATGCTTACAGATACAAAATTTATCCATAGTCTTCAGGAATCAATGATAACCCCATATAATGATGTTCTAAAAAAATACTATTCTTGGTTATATTTTGGGCATCATATTTTGAAAAACCTTGATTATTCAGAGGTAAAGGTTGAAGAAGGTTTTCTTATTTTTATATCGATATTTATGCCAATTGAAAGCTCAATAATTCAAGGCTCTGTCATGAATGATATTAAATCCAAAATTGATGTTGCTCCATTTGTTTTTGCCATAACAAAGTCACTAATTAGCCAAGGCGTCGATGTGACTGATGAGACCAAGTTTACAAAATTAATTAATGATGCATATTCGAAAATTGGAGAGGAACATTCCACCCTTAAAAACAAAATTATGAGTTCTTATCATGCAGCTAAAGACCTGGTTAATACTAAATTAGTAGATAAATCAGAAATTTCATTAAAGCCAATCAGTCAAGAAAAATTAAATTCGCTTATTGAGAAAATCGATAAACATGTGGCTGATGGAAGCCTAAAGAAAAAGGTAGATGTTGCATTAAATGATGCTGTTTCATTAATGAGCCTACAAGGTGGTGATAACTATGAGACATCATTACGATTCATTGATTATGCTCAAATGACTAGCTCTATTCAAAATAGTTACTTTAACGTTGTGGGCGCATTAATCGATAATTACGTGAAGAAACTACAAAAGTTAAGTGATTGGGAAAATGAAGCCGCTGCTGTAATCTTGAGCGATTTACGTGACGACCTGGTTGCGCTAAATAAAAACAGTAAACTCGTAAATTACTCTTCTCAAGAAGTACATAAATATTCAAGCGGAAACTTTGATTGGCTAGCATTTAACTCAACTCCTTTTTTAGATGAAGATAATAATAAAATAATTAGGTACCTTGATGACACTATCAATTTATGGGTTCCTGTTTCTCAAACAGGACCACCCATGCGCCTGCATCACGCCAATTAGGTCGAATATTGTGATGGGAGCAGGGAAAAAGTATCTTAGATAAAGTTTTAAAAATGATTTTTTGAGTTGATTAACTAAAAATCAAGACTATAGGAAGAGGCACTAGTTTAATTAAATCAAAGGATAATCCATTTTGATGTCTAACGTTCGAGCGACCTAAGGTTAAGAGCAAGCGTATTTCTCTTGCGTCATGTTATCCAGACAACATTGTAAATACTAATGTGGTTCTTAAAGGTGCAGTGCTAAACAGGTAGAAGTGTGGTGAGAGATTTTAAGTCCAATAATCCGAACGTTAGGTGAATGTCCGCTTTTGTAGTTTCTGATGTTATTGAGGGGAATTACAATGGGTTGGCTTCTCCTTTCCCCGGATTACCATAGACCAATTACTCCTTGAAGAGGTGAATCATGATGGGAAGAAAATATAAAATTAAATATCTTATAAATACATTTTTGATATTGCTACTCTCTGCAATTTCATTTAGCTCGATGTCTGGGAGTCTTGAAATTGATGTAACTAAAATAAATCCAAGTGAATTAGACTCGATCAGGCCGAAAATAATAATTCAAAATGGGGAGGTAAGGCTTTCAAAAGTCGGCTTCTCTACTGAAAAGTTAGTTTTAGATAAACCCTTGGAACATTCAGAAGCTAGGAAAAAGCTATATGAGAATGTAAAAAGTATGCTTGAAAAGAACAAAAATATTTTAGCTGATATTGAGGAAGGTAAAATACCATTTCCAAATGAAAGTACTAAAAGTAGCGTAACAGAGGCATTGCAGTTCAATGACGATTTTTTAGAAAGTGCCTCTGATACCTTGGGCTCAGATGTAATAGATTCTAATAAATTATACTTTTCAACTTCATATAAAGGTGAAAATGTAGTGATTAGTGAGGTTAAGGATTGGACTGCATTAGAAAAAAGAAGCATATCTCAAGTGATGTCAGACCCCGATAACATTGTTAATACTAGGCTTAATAGACCGGGAGCGGTTAAAAGAGCGAGTGTTGAAAATGGTAGGGAGATAATTCGAGATTTAAAGAAAGGCGGAGGTGAAATAAAGAAGGTTACTGCTTTTATGATCTCGGATGTTCTTGAGACTAATTATCGAAGGATGGGTTTTTCAACACCTAACTGCTTTTAGTTAGGCATTACATGGCGCAAGAGGTCGCTAAAGCCAAACTGAAAGAGATAATTATGATGTTAATGCTCTCTGAATAAAGAAGAGGTAAAATAATTGATGTCAAAGCAAGCAGCAGCACAAATATATAGATAACTCGCCTTAAAATTGGATGTTTATGACAGAATAAAGCTCACCCACAGCACATATATATTGAATCAACTTGAAGGTGCAGGTTTGAGTACCTGAAAATTATCATTAATCTGAGATGTCAAAGAGCCTGCCATCTCTGGAAGAGTCACGAGAAAAAATTGGTCTATCGCCGCCTTGAAGTCTCGTTTAGTTTTGAAGTAAACGTTGTTTCTCGACTTCTCGTGGCTTTGTTGCAGTACTCAACCCACTTTGTCTTTTGACATCATTAAGCGACTCGGTAGCTGTCGGGCATACCAAGCTGTGTAAATCATGCCGCTAGCATCATTTCCTGTTGTTGTTTTCAAAGTATCTACTGTGTAATTGGGGACCTATAATGGCTTTGTAACGTTGCATCGCATTCTCTGACACATTCCTTTTGCCATACTGCTTTGTCTTTTGCC
>NZ_JBFRSN010000959.1:0-2035 GCF_041473595.1 Vibrio sp. 10N.222.46.A1 | reverse complement strand
CAGAATTTTAGGTTCCATGTACAGAGCACGAGCAATCGCTGCGCGTTGTTGTTGACCACCAGACGCTTCTTCAGGGTAACGACCAAGCAAAGGCATCAGGTCTAAAGCAGAAAGAATCTGTCTCCAGAGCCCCTTATCTTCAGGTAAACCTTTTAACTGGCGGCAAAAACGGATGTTGTCGGCAATGTTAAGCGTTGGTAGCAAGTTGAATTGCTGGAAGATATGACCGATGTTGTTTCTACGATAAGCGGTGCGGTCACGCTCGGTCGAGTCGTGCATATCGAAGTGAGGGAAAGCGATTTCACCTGAATCGGCGAGGTCTAAACCCGCGATAAGATTCAGCAAAGTACTCTTACCAGAGCCACTTTCTCCCATTAATGCCAGCTGATCACCTTGGTTTAATGTTAATTCAGCACCTTGCAAAACAGGGTGAAACTCCCCCCCATCGACATAGCCTTTACACAGGTCTGACAGCTTTAACATTAAACAGCTCACATTAGTTAGAATTTGGAATGAGAATCTACACTAATTCCCTGTTAGGAGGAAGTATTTTGAAAGATAGATCACACACCAACGATAAAGTGATGGGGTTGATGCGCTCTACTTCAATTTCCTATCAAGTTTTTAATCCATTTTCTTGTTTTCATGCGGTAGAGCGACCCACCCCACTTAAGCACTTCTTCAGTGAGGAAAAGCAGATATATCCACTCAGGTGGAAACTTCAGATAGATAGCAGCAATCGCGGCGAGCGGAATACCGATCACCCATTGGGCAATCAGGTCTTGATAAAGGCAGAACTTCACATCACCGCCCGCTCTCAACACACCAACAATGACAGTCAGCGGTACCGATCGGATAACAATACCCACGCTTAAAATTAGAATGAACTTTTCTGAGAGGGCTCTGGTTTCTTCCGTCAGTGCACTAAAAGCATTCAGTATTGGCGTTTGTACGAAGTAAAGAAAAATCGCGACCACGATACTGGTCAAGAAACACAAAATCGTTAAGCCTAACGCTTGGTAATAAACCGCTTCATTATTCTTTGCGCCAAGTTGATTACCCACCAGAACCGCTGCCGCATTCGAAAGGCCAATCAGTAAACTCAATGAGATAGATTCAACCGGCGTCATCACTGACAGTGCTGCCAGTCCTTGAACGCCCGATTGCCCCATGATCGCGTGGTAAGCAAATAAGCCACCCGCCCACGCCAAAAAGTTAAACGTCGTCGGCAGCGATAACTTTAAGAAGCGAACCACTTTTTCAATCGAAGCTGCTGCTTTTATATCGCATAACTTGAAAGCCAAGAGATGCTTTGAACAATAAAGATAACCATATAAGGTCGCCACTTCAATGGCACCGCTCAATACCGTCGCAATCGCCGCACCTTTGATTCCAAGCGCAGGAAAGCCTAAGTTACCGAAGATCAGCACCCAGTTTAAGAACACGTTAGACAGGATACCGATACCGCTGAAGAAGGTGCTTAGCCCGGGTTTGTGCATCGCTCTCAAACCTACAGCCATACTGCTAACGCACGATACAGCTAGCATGCTAAACGAGGTGATAACAATGTATTCAACACCAAGGTTGATCACTTCTTGGGAGTCAGTCGTCACGCCCATGATTTGTGCGGGAAATGAAACGAAGAAAACAATAGTTAGTAATGCAAACAGTGTTGAAACCAGCCAAGTCAACGCCGTACTTTCTCTGACGCCTTGCTTGTTACCTGCTCCCCAATATTGCGCAGTCAATAACGCACCACCCGTGGTGACACCCACCAGCATAATGGTCGTGACAAACATGGCTCGACTCGCCACACCCACCGCCGCAATATCCGCTTCACCCAATTGGCCTAACATCAACACATCCACTAAGCCTCGGCTTGAAAACATAATGCTCTGCAAAGTAATAGGCAAAGCAATCGCAATAAGCCTACGAACAAAATCACCTCGAGTGTGATGAATAATTGAAGAGAGCAACATAGAAATACCTAAACGGAACGTATTGATGAATAAAGATAAATATCGCGCTATTATAT
>NZ_JBFRSN010000958.1:0-3761 GCF_041473595.1 Vibrio sp. 10N.222.46.A1 | reverse complement strand
TCGCCGTTGGCTTTTACTGACTTGTAATTTGCTAGCTGGGCTTGTTTAACGTGCTCGCTTGCAGGGCCATGACAGGCTTCACAACCGACATTAATCTCAGACCAAGTAGTGTTATAGGTATTGCTCGCGCTGTCGTAGTTTTTCTCTAGATTCGTTGAGTGGCAATCGGCACACATGAAGTTCCAGTTTTGACCGCTGTTGGTCCAGTAGAATTCATCAGTGTTGGTGGTATCCGGGTAGAGGTTAAACCAGCGTTGACCGCCTTCGCCCTCAGTGCGAGAGTCCCAAGCGAAAGGAATCAACTGTACTCGACCGTCTTCAAACTCAACCATGTACTGTTGTAATGGTTCAAAGGCAAAGGTATAGCTGATTTTGTAATCTTTGAATTGCCCGTCTGGGCCTTCGATATTGACCCAGAACTCTTCACCCTTGCGAAAAAATCGGTTGGGTTTACCGCCATGAGTGACCGTTTGATCGTTGAAATCGCCTAATACAGATTCATCTGTAGCGTGTTTCATCGCCATGTCATGATGAGAGCCTTGCCACGCTTCCACTTCTTCGCTGTGACAGTCAACGCATGCTTCAGAACCGACATACGTAGCCTTGGGAGAGCTGGCATCTAAAGTTCCTGAACCAATAAGCGTAGCTTCAGTCGCTGGAGCTTGTTCATTAGCATACACATTGACACTGAGTGTCGACAACATAGGTAAAGACAACATTGCGGATAATACTGCAACTCGCTGGTGTTTCAATCCGTTCACTAGTGAGCACAACCATGCAGACATAACATTCCTTGTTTTTATACATCCTTATGCTTAATAAGGTAGACGTAAAAACAATGAATTTACAATTATTTAGTGGCAGTGAGCTTGATTGTTGTGACTCATATTCACGACTGGTATTTACTCATCGATATGCGCATAAAAAAAAGAGCTCCGAAGAGCTCTTTCGTGTTAGCAGTTTCATCAAACTATCAGTTTCAATAAACCAAAGCTTACTTATTATGGTTCTCTTGAAGTTTCTCCATAACCTGATCCAAGCTAAAGCTCGCTGCTTTTTGGCGTGGCGGGTATTCAGCAAAGGTTTCTAAGAACTTGCCAACATACGCTTGAGCAGGAACAAACATATAAGCATGGTCTAACAACCAGTCATAGTAAGTATTCGATGTGATATCTGCGTTTTCGTATGGGTCCATTCGGAGGTTAAACAGCTTAGGAAGACGTAACGTTACAAACGGTTCTGCCCAAATTTGCATGGTACCCGTCGCACGCTGCTCCATGAACACCGCTTTCCATTGGTTGTAACGAAGTGCCGCAAGGTCACCGTCATCGGTAAAGTAGAATATCTCCGAACGACGGCCTTTCTCTTCTTCTCCGGTTAGGTAAGGAAGGAAGTTGTAACCATCTAGGTGCACTTTAAACGTTTTATCACCCGCAGTATGACCTTTCAGTAGTTTCTCTTTGATCTGATCATCACCAGCAGCTGCAACGAAGGTTGGCATCCAGTCCATGTGGTGCATGATTTCATTTGAAACACTGCCCGGTTCAATCTTTCCTGGCCAACGAACCATTGCTGGTACACGGTATGCGCCTTCCCAGTTGGTGTTTTTCTCACCACGGAACGGCGTTGTACCGGCATCAGGCCAAGAGTTCATGTGTGGACCGTTATCCGTTGAGTAGAAAACGATGGTGTTGTCTTTGATGCCCAACTCATCCACTTGCTTCAATAGTTGTCCAACGTGTCGATCGTGCTCAACCATACCATCAGCGTAATTACTGATGCCGGTTACACCTTTGCTATCTGGCTGCACGTGCGTTCTAAAGTGCATTCTTGTTGCGTTCCACCAAACGAAGAATGGTTTGTCCGCTTTCACTGCGCGATCCATGAAATCAAGTGCCGCGTCTAGTGTTTCTTCATCGACCGTTTCCATACGCTTACGCGTTAGTGGGCCTGTATCTTCAATCTTGCCATCAGCGAATGATTTGATCACACCACGAGGGCCAAATTTCTTACGGAACTCTGGGTCAGTTGGGTAATCTTCATTCTCCGGTTCTTCTTCAGCATTCAGGTGGTAAAGGTTGCCAAAAAATTCGTCAAACCCGTGTGCTGTTGGAAGGAATTCATCTTTATCGCCAAGGTGGTTTTTACCAAATTGACCTGTCATGTACCCCATAGGTTTAAGCATTTCTGCAATCGTTGCATCCTCCGCTTGCAAACCAATGTCTGCTCCTGGAAGGCCTACTTTACTTAAACCCGTTCGTAATACACTTTGTCCCGTAATAAAGGTAGAGCGACCCGCAGTACACGATTGTTCAGCGTAATAATCGGTAAACATCATCCCTTCTTTGGCGATGCTATCAATATTGGGCGTTTTGTAACCCATTAAACCAAAGGTGTACGCACTCACATTGGATTGACCAATGTCGTCCCCCCAAATGACCAATATATTTGGCTTTTCTGCTGCAAAAGTGGCGCTAGACGCGGCCATCATTGCTGTACCCAAAATCGCTAATCGACGTTTAGCGCCATACTTCGCTGTCATAGAAACCTCTTCGTAAGTTATTTGCATCCTGCCCTACAACGTATAGTTCATTTTTTGCGCATACGCGAGATTACCTAAGCTATTAATATTTTTGTCATTTTCATCGAGATATGGATACAGAAGTCATCGATAAGGTTTACGGCAACAAACATGATAAGGATCACACATACAAACTAAGGGGTTGTTCTGGCAACACACTAGAACTCATATGAATCAACAAGTTAACTAGACATCATAACGATTGGTTATAAGCACTATAAAAGGACGGAACGGAATTTTGAGAATAACATTTGCTCATCGATGTGTTGTTCTAACGCATTAATCTTAAAAGTGAATTGGAGTCCTTATGGGTACTAAAATTAATAAACTAGCATTAGGTGTTGGCTTATTAGCAGCTTCTTCAGCGGCAACAGCAGCAGAAAAACCAAACATTCTTGCTATCTGGGGTGATGACATTGGTGTATTCAACATCAGTGCATACAACAACGGCATGATGGGTTATGAAACACCTAACATCGACCGTATTGCTAACGAAGGCGCACTATTTACTGACCATTACGGTCAACAATCATGTACTGCTGGCCGTGCTGCATTCCTAACCGGTCAAGAACCTTTCCGTACAGGTCTACTGACTATCGGTATGCCGGGCTCTGACCACGGCATCCCTGATTGGGCTCCAACGATCGCAGACCTTCTTAAAGAACAGGGCTACATGACCGCTCAGTTCGGTAAGAACCACATGGGTGACCAAGACAAACACCTTCCAACGAACCACGGTTTTGACCAGTTCTTCGGTAACCTGTACCACCTAAACGCGGAAGAAGAGCCAGAGACTTACTACTACCCTAAAGATCCTGAGTTCCGTAAGAACTTTGGCCCTCGTGGTGTAATCAAGTCGACTTCTGACGGTAAGATTGAAGATACAGGTCCTATGACGCGTAAGCGTATGGAGCACGCGGATGAAGAGTTCCTAGAAGAATCTTTAGCATTCATGGAAAAAGCAGTGAAAGCTGACAAACCATTCTTCATCTGGCACAACACGACTCGCATGCACGTGTGGACTCGTCTACAAGAAAAATACCAAGGCGCATCGGGTATCAGCATCTACGCAGACGGCATGCTAGAGCATGATGACCAAGTGGGTATCCTCCTAGACAAACTTGATGAGCTTAAGATCGCAGACAACACTATCGTAATCTACTCTACCGATAACGGTGCA
>NZ_JBFRSN010000957.1:0-777 GCF_041473595.1 Vibrio sp. 10N.222.46.A1 | reverse complement strand
TCAGTACATCAAGCGCTTCACTTGCCGTATATGGCCATTCTCGCTCGTCCCCTTTTGAATGAGCCTCTACCTGCCCAGCAAGGATCATTCTCCCTCGCTCTTCCAAAATCTCTGAGCCCATTAACTGTTCTTTTAACCAACGAACACCACGAGCCAAACAAAAAAGGATCAATGCCACCGCCAAAGTAATCGACCACATAGCTTCAATCGAGTAGTTGTAACCAATATAAGGGGGGAGTGCTTTAAATTCGATTTGATAGCCTTCATTTCGATCTAAAATGAAGCTTCTTTCATAGAGACGGTTTGGATCAATTTGTGGGGAGGTATCTTTAAATCGGTAAACGATACCGGTTTTGTTTGAAAGCTTCATCTCAACGATATTGCTTGCCTGCAACATCTTCGGCATCCAACGTTGCATTGAATACGCAGCATCTGGATCTTCCATCTCTTTATCTACGACGTCGACAATGCCAACCAAATAATGATCTAAATATTCCTGTCCTATACGCTTAAAGGAGAGTGTGCCACCAATAAAAAGGATGAACATCGCACTGATCACTATCACGGTGACAAATGCGACCAATCGAGTGCTCAATTTTAGTGTCGGGGTATATCTCATGAATAACGAAATCCTTTTCAACTCACATTATACCGTATTGCTACTTATACTATAAATTGACGTTGTAAATAAAGCGTTAAGAATTGTAGGTAACAAAAAGCCGCGATGAACGCGGCTTCTTCCAATTTAATACTGCTTTTATAATATATTAAAAACAG
>NZ_JBFRSN010000956.1:0-795 GCF_041473595.1 Vibrio sp. 10N.222.46.A1 | reverse complement strand
AAGCGCTTGATGTACTGATTGAAGAGTTGAAAGATGCACGCCAAGAGCGAAGTCGCTTTGATACTTTTATCCGCACCCATACTTTTCTAGATAAGCTCACTGGTACAGCCAACCGAGTACTATTTGATAACAAACTTGAATCTGTACTGCATGAAAGTGGCGCTCGTGGAGGCGTTTTACTGATACGTATCGACGAGTGGGAACAAGTTCGAGATTCCAATGACAAGCAGCTCACCGACGGATTTATTATTGAAGTTGGTGAAGTATTGTCGAATATTGTTCAGCGTTATCCCGATGTCATTTTTTCTCGCTATTACGAAGCAGACTTTGCCGTGTTTATTCCGCATCAAGGAACAAAGGATATTGCGACGTTGGCTGCTCAATGTTTAAGGCAATTAGATAA
Organism: Vibrio sp. 10N.222.46.A1; assembly: GCF_041473595.1. Taxonomy (NCBI): domain Bacteria; kingdom Pseudomonadati; phylum Pseudomonadota; class Gammaproteobacteria; order Vibrionales; family Vibrionaceae; genus Vibrio; species Vibrio sp. 10N.222.46.A1. The sequence continues at coordinate 392 of NZ_JBFRSN010000956.1, read as the reverse complement.
ATTGACTCCGCCGGAGCCTTTGGAGTCAGATAACTGGTGCCATATTGGCGTGACAATGTATGTCGAAGGTGAACGCCATAGCCAAATCATGGATGAAACGGAAACAGCGTTAAAGAGCGCTCAGTTAGAGCGCATTAATAACTGGAGCCGTTACCCAAAAGAAAATAAAAGTGAGATAGACAGAGGCAGTGTTCGCTGGAGAACATTACTTGATAAAGCCCTACTACCTGAAAATTTAGTAATCTTTGCTCAGCGGTGTTATCTTATGCCGGATTCCGGTCAAGTTAATGAATTGCATAAAGAAATATTCATTAGAATTCAAGATCCAGACAAAGGTCTATTGAAATCTTCTCGTTTTATGTCTGCGGTAGAACAAGTCGGTTATCAAGCTC
>NZ_JBFRSN010000955.1:0-3487 GCF_041473595.1 Vibrio sp. 10N.222.46.A1 | reverse complement strand
TCACCACGTTGTTCACCACGGTCACCACGTTGTTCACCACGGTCACCACGTTGGTTACGACGACGGTTATCGTTACGATCACGGCGTTGACGGTTGCCGTTGTTGCGATTGTTCTTAGGTTTCTCTTCTTGCTTCTCTTCTTCTTTTTTCTCTTCTTGAGTTGAAGAGCCAAATAAGAAGCTACCGATAGCTTTGAAGAAACGACCAACTAAACCTGGTTCTTGAGTCGCTGCTGATTCAGCTTTTTTCTCTTCTACAGCTTTAGGTGCTGGAGCTGGAGTCGGTGCTGATTGAGCAGGAGCTGCGAAGCCTTTAAGAGCTGGCTCTTCGATCTTCTTAGGACGAATAGTCTGTTCTGCAGGCTCTTTGCTTTCTGCTTCTTTTAGAGCTTCTAGCTTGGTAGGCAGCAAGTAAGACAGTAGGTCGAACTCTTCACCTTCACGAACACGGATAACCTCAAAGTGCGGTGTTTCCATGTCAGAGTTAGGAACTACAGTGATCTTAACTTCTTGGTTCTTCTCGATGTGGTTTACTGAGCGACGTTTTTCGTTCAATAGGTAAGAAGCGATAGGAACAGGGACTACAGCAAGAACTTGCGCAGTGTTGTCTTTTAGAGCTTCTTCTTCGATCAGACGTAGAACAGATAGTGCTAGAGATTCGTTATCACGAACAACACCAGTACCTGTACAACGAGGACAAATGTGGTGGCTTGCTTCTGCTAGTGATGGACTCAAACGTTGACGAGACATCTCTAGAAGACCAAAGCGAGAAATACGACCAATCTGAACACGTGCGCGATCTAAACGAACGGCATCACGTAGACGGCTTTCTACTTCGCGTTGGTGGCGAACCGGAGTCATATCGATAAAGTCGATAACAACAAGACCACCTAGGTCACGTAGACGTAATTGACGTGCAATTTCATCGGCTGCTTCTAGGTTAGTGTTAAGTGCTGTTTCTTCGATATCGCCGCCCTTTGTTGCACGAGCAGAGTTGATATCGATAGAAGTCAGAGCTTCTGTTGGGTCGATTACGATAGAACCACCAGATGGAAGACGAACTTCACGTTGGAAAGCAGATTCGATCTGGCTTTCAATCTGGTAATGGCTGAATAGTGGTACTTCACCATCGTATTTCTTAACGCGATTCATGAAATCTGGGCGTATTAATTGAATGTGCGCTTGTGCACGTTCAAAAATAGTATTGCTGTCGATTAGAATCTCGCCAATATCACGACGTAGATAGTCACGAATCGCACGAACGATAACGTTACTTTCTTGGTGAATAAGGAAAGGAGCTGCATTTGAATCAGAAGCTTGCTTGATAGCGCCCCAGTGATTCAATAGAACGTTCAAGTCCCACTCTAGCTCTTCTGCACTTTTGCCTACACCCGCTGTACGCACAATTAAGCCCATACCTTGAGGAAGCTCAAGAGTGCTTAATGCTGCTTTCAGTTGAGTGCGTTCATCACCTTCGATACGACGAGAAATACCGCCAGCGCGAGGGTTATTTGGCATAAGAACTAAGTAACTACCCGCCAAAGAGATGAAAGTTGTCAGTGCAGCACCTTTGCTACCACGTTCTTCTTTCTCAACTTGTACGATTACTTCTTGTCCTTCTCTTAGCACTTCTTTAATGCTAGGACGGCCTTGGTATGTATAACCTTCAGGGAAGTATTCGCGGGCAATTTCTTTAAGAGGGAGGAAACCGTGACGTTCTGCGCCGTAATCAACAAATGCCGCTTCTAGGCTTGGTTCAATACGGGTAATACGTCCTTTGTAGATATTCGCTTTCTTTGATTCGTGACCTGGACTTTCGATATCTAGATCGAACAGTCGCTGGCCATCAACCAAAGCGACACGCAACTCTTCTTTTTGAGTTGCGTTAATTAACATTCTTTTCATTTAGAAATTCTCATTGTCTTTTCTTATTTTCATCATTGGTCTTATCGCTTTAGTTCGTTTCTCATGGTGCCAGATCCCATGGCTTTATCGGTGCAGCCTCCCGGCTGGAGAGGGATGCTCTGGGGCACGTCAGTCATCATAGGGAGTTAGCCTATGATCCGCGATGTGGCGGTGAATACTCAACATGAGTGTACGTGAGTAGAGCGATAAGGAACTCAGTTGACCGTGTCTTACGCCGATTGCAGCACTGTCTAATCTGAGTCATCTACTCATTTACTTGCTTATGAATGGTTAGCTGTTTAAATATTAGTCAATCCATTGATAGCAGCTGTGAACTATAGCAGTGGTCGGTAAACACAGCAATCTGCTTTGTCGTAATGCGGTAAAAAAAACAGTTTTTGTTTGGGTTTTGATAGCTCTAACTCACTGTCTATAAATAATTTATCAATTGATATTTTAATTTGCAGGAAGCTTGGTGCTTTTTTGTTCGAAGAATCAAAGAAATATAGAACTTCAATGCCCTTTTAGGGATAGAGTCGCAGGGATTTTAGATAAATAAGTTCAGAATAGGGTTAAGAAAATCTCAATTATCAAAAGTGACAGTGATACAATAACCCAATGAGCGAAATTAGAACCCAAGTCCAATTTGTCGACATTGACGAAGATATGGCTGGTCAGCGTATTGATAACTTCTTACGCAACCAATTAAAAAACATCCCGAAAAGCATGATTTACCGAATCGTGCGTAAAGGCGAAGTCCGCGTTAACAAGAAACGTATCAAGGCTGAGTACAAACTAAAAGCTGGCGACTTAGTACGTATCCCTCCCGTTACTATTGAAGAGAAAACGGAAGAGAACGTACCGAGTACGAAACTCAATAAGGTTTCGGAATTGGAACAGTGCATCATCTATGAAGATGATCACATGCTGATTCTCAATAAACCATCAGGTACTGCGGTTCATGGTGGCAGCGGCTTGAAGTTTGGCGCGATTGAAGCATTGCGTGCTCTTCGCCCTGATGCTCGTTTTCTTGAGTTAGTGCACCGTATTGATAGAGATACGTCTGGCATTTTGCTTGTTGCTAAGAAGCGCTCGGCGCTAAGACACCTTCAAGCACAGTTCCGTGAAAAAACGGTTCAAAAATACTATTTCGCTCTAGTGATGGGCGAATGGAAGAACAGCTGTAAAGTCGTCAACGCACCTTTGTTAAAAAATGAAGTGAATAGCATTGTTCGAGTGAACCCGAATGGTAAAGCTTCTGAAACCCGCTTTAAGGTTTTAGAGAAATTCCAAGAGGCGACGTTGATTCAAGCTAGCCCAATTACAGGCCGTACACACCAAATCCGTGTGCACGCTCAGTATACCGGTCATCCAATAGCTTGGGATGATCGTTACGGTGATCGTCGTTTCGATGCTTATACGGGTAAAGTAGGACTGAATCGTCTGTTCTTACATGCAGCCAACATCAAGTTTATCCACCCGGGTAGCGAAGAGAAGATTGATATCTCGGCGCCAATGGAAAGAAGGCTAGAGAAAGCCTTAACTGGTTTACGTAAGCTTTAAGAAGATACGAGATACGAGAT
>NZ_JBFRSN010000954.1:0-2556 GCF_041473595.1 Vibrio sp. 10N.222.46.A1 | reverse complement strand
GCTTAATTGTTGATTTAACTTCCCGTACTTGGAGTATTTGATGTCTCAGCCATTTGATTATTGCAGCGTTGCAAAACAAGTTTTGGAAACTGAAGTTGCAGGTCTCACGCAATTAGACCAATATTTTAATGATGATTTTAGCAAAGCTTGCGACCTAATCCTGAACAACAAAGGCAAAGTCGTAGTAATGGGCATGGGCAAATCAGGCCACATTGGTAACAAAATAGCAGCTACACTGGCAAGTACTGGTACATCGGCTTTCTTTGTACACCCAGGTGAAGCGGCGCATGGTGATTTAGGCATGATCGAACCTGGCGATATTGTGATAGCAATATCCAACTCAGGTGAATCAGGAGAAATCCTCAGCCTATTCCCAGTATTAAAGCGTTTAAACATTAAGATTATCAGCATGACTGGCAAGCCAGCATCAAACATGGCGACTTTATCTGATATTCATTTACAGATTTCAGTACCCGAAGAAGCGTGTCCCCTTGGTTTAGCACCAACAACCAGTACTACCGCTACCTTGGTTATGGGTGATGCATTAGCCGTTGCACTTTTACAGGCAAGAGGTTTTACCGCTCAAGATTTTGCACTGTCTCATCCTGGTGGTGCTTTAGGCCGTCAACTGCTGTTGAAACTAGACGACATCATGCACACCGGCGATGCACTCCCAACTGTTGCTCCGGATGCACTAGTTCGAGATGCCCTGTTAGAGATATCTCAAAAAGGCTTGGGCATGACGGCAATCGTCGGTGAAGATGGCCAAATGAAGGGCATTTTTACCGATGGTGATTTACGCCGTATCTTAGATAAACGTATTGATATTCATAACACGCAGATCGGCGATGTGATGACACTGAACCCAACGGTAGCAGAACCAAATATGCTCGCAGTTGAGGGCTTAAATTTGATGCAAGCTAAGAGCATCAATGGCCTGATGTTGTGTGATAATGGCAAATTAGTAGGCGCTTTAAATATGCATGACTTACTGAAAGCAGGAGTAATGTAATGTCACAGGCAATTGAAACCCTTTACGGCACAGTGGATTCACGTGTATTTGCGATTGCAAAAGAGATCAAACTGCTGATTTGTGATGTAGATGGCGTATTCTCTGATGGCCGCATCTACATGGGTAACAACGGTGAAGAGCTAAAAACTTTCCATACGCGCGACGGTTACGGCATTAAATCGTTGATGAACGCCGGCGTTGAAATCGCAATCATCACTGGCCGTAAATCTCAAATTGTTGAGAATCGAATGACCGCTCTCGGTATTAAGCTAATTTATCAAGGTCAGGATGATAAAGTTAAAGCCTACCAAGATATTTGCGATAAGCTTTCAGTTAATCCTGAAAACACAGGTTATATCGGAGACGATTTAATCGACTGGCCTGTAATGGCAAAGGTCGGCTTAAAGGTATGTGTGGCAGACGGTCACCCATTACTTGCACAAAGAGCCAACTACGTAACAACCATTAACGGCGGTTACGGTGCAGTACGTGAAGTCTGCGACCTTATTTTACAAGCAAGAAACGAACTCGACGTGCACAAAGGTTTAAGCATATGAGTTTTAATCGTATTATCTACTTAATACTCATCTTTATTACCTCTTGGTCAGCCTATTACTTGTACGACAAAGAGCAAACTTCGACGATACAAGTAGATCCAAATTTAGAACTGCCCGCGTTTAGTGGCAAGAATCTTGATAATATTAGCTATGACGAAAGCGGTATTCGTAGCTATCAAGTTGAATCGACCAATCTAGAGCACTACTCCGTCGTTGGCGATACACACTTTCAAGCCCCTATTCTTTCAGTATTCCGTGAAGGGCATACGATAGAATGGCGAGTGACCGCTGATCGCGCAATTATGGATGAAAATCAAGTCATCACTTTTTATGACAACGTTGTGGCGAAGAACCTGTTGCCAGATGCTAGTTTCGATACAATGACCACTGATAAAATGGTTGTTGAACTGACTAGCCGAGATTTTTATTCAGACACTCCGGTCCATATGATCGGTACATTTTTTGAAAATGAGGGGCAAGCAATGAAAGGGAACTTCGGTACCAACAATGCGACTCTCTTTAATTCTGTTCAGGGTAGATATGAAACTCTCACACCTTAGTTTATTGGCTTTGACCCTTGCGGCGTCTAATGTCTATGCTCTATCTTCGGATAGCGAGCAGCCTGTCTATATTGATTCAGACAGTCAGCAATTAGATATGAAAAGCAATCAAGTTACCTTTCTTGGCGATGTGAACCTTAAACAAGGTAGCATCAATATCAATGCCGATAAGGTCATTGTTACACGTAATGCCGTCAACGGTGAAATTGAAGAAATACAAGGTTTCGGAAAGCCCGCAACCTTTTCTCAACTTACTGACGATGGGAAAACACTCTATGGTGAAGCTGACGATTTACATTACCAGCTGATTGCCGATAGATTGATCATGACTAAGAACGCGATGCTATCTCAAGATGGCAGTATCATTCGTGGCTCTAAGATTACCTATCAGATCACCTCTCAAAAGTTGGTTGCCGATAGTGATAGC
>NZ_JBFRSN010000953.1:0-2168 GCF_041473595.1 Vibrio sp. 10N.222.46.A1 | reverse complement strand
TCTTAAGCATAAACTTAGCGCGATCGACCCGCACGCGGGTAATGTACTCTGCTAGCGTCATGTGGCCTTGCTGACGGAACATTCGCGACAAGTGATTGGATGAGATGCTAAAGCGTGAGGCAATGCTGTCTCGGGTGATCTGGCGGTGGAAGTTTTCTTGAATGTAGATACAAATCCCCTGATACACATCCTGTACTCGGCTATGAGATTTTTCTACGGGCGCTTCCAGCATGGTTTTACTGTATTGCAGTAGAGCTTGCAGCAATAACTCGTCCATCGGCTGCTTGTTACTCTCTCTCGCTAACGAGCTAAGCGCCTCCAAAATATTATCAATCGCAAAACCAGAGCGAGTCTGAATACTGTGCTTTTGAATATCGTAAAAGCTCTCCTCGCCTTTGCGCTTGCTCACCAAGCTTAAACCAAGCTGACGACGACCAAACAACATGCTCAACACCGAGCAGTCTGTATCCCAGTTTGGCTTGTTCCAGCAGTTGGGTGGGATGAAAATCGCGTCTCCGGCTTTGGCGATAACGTTGGTTATTTTGCGATCATGACTCTCCATTTCATTAATATACTCTCCGTCTAGCACTAGCTCTAAGCGCGGAAAGTTCACCTGATAACTGCACGCTGAAGGCGTGTGAAAATCTCCAGCAAACCAGATGTTATGAAACGGTTCTCGCTCATTTAATACAGACGAGATTAAGTCATGAAATATCATTATTCGAACTCTAATGGGCAGCAATAAGGCTACGGGAATAGATATACCCCTTAGTGAAACATAGCGCTATTGAGCAAAATCACAATTTGAGATCTAGGCTACAAAAATCCAGTCACGGAAATAAATTTCCAGTAAAGAAACTGAACTAGAACGTTCCTGCTCTGATAAACAAATACGCTGTATCCCTTATAAATAAAAGCCTCAACACATCTTAAACTCTGTCAACACCGCCCTTAAAACAGCCACTCGACCGATCAAAATCACACTCCACTTATAACGCAACAATCATCCAGTAAATGCGTTTTTTCTTCACTACAGAAGGTAAGCCGTAGATTCCAGAATACCCCTAACAAAATAAAAACAGAGTAGGGGTTCATTATGATCACGACATTGATCAATCAAGATTTGATTAAGCTTTCGCTTAGCGCTAATTCAAAAGAAGACGTATTTAAAGAGCTTATAGACGTGCTTTACACACAAGGCCGAATTTCAGACAAAGTACAGTTTCTTGCCGACATTAAGGCGAGAGAAGAACAAGGTAATACCGGATTTGAAGAAGGCATTGCCCTACCACATGCGAAAAGCAGCGCGGTGATCAAACCCGCGGTTGTTATCGGCGTCCACAAGCAGGGTATCGAGTACGGCGCCGATGACGGCCAACCATCAAAACTCTTCTTCATGATTGCGTCTCCAGATGGCGGCGATGATCACCACATCGAAGTATTGGCAGAGCTTTCTTCAAAACTGATTGAAGAAGGCTTTATCGAAAGCTTCATGAATGCTCAATCTGAACAAGAAGCATTAGAACTACTGCTTACCAAACCTGAGCCTTCAGAAGCGGAAACCAACGTTAAGAAACAAGGTTTCATCATTGGTGTCACTGGCTGCCCAGCTGGCGTTGCACACACTTATTTGGCAGCTGAAGCGCTAGAGAAAGGCGCAGCGGCTCTTGGCTACGACATCAAGGTCGAAACTAACGGTTCTATTGGTGTTAAAAACAGCCCGACTCAAGAAGAGATCGAACGTGCAGACGCGATTGTCGTGGCTTGTGATAAACAGGTCGACATGGCTCGCTTTACCGGAAAACGCGTCATCAGCACCAACGTAAAAGCACCAATCAAAGACGCACAAAGCTTGATCAAGCAAGCACTCAACGCGCCAAGCTATCAAGCAGAACAAACGCCGGCCAACCAATCCGTTGTAGAAAAAGCCTCACAAGCGCGTTCAGACCTTTATCGTTACCTGATGAATGGCGTATCACACATGATCCCATTCGTAGTCACTGGCGGCCTATTGATTGCCCTTGCACTGGCGATTGGCGGCGAGCCAAGTGAATCTGGCATGGCGATTCCTGCTGGCAGCATGTGGAACCAAATCCTAGAAGTGGGCGTGGTTGCCTTCACATTGATGATCCCAATCTTGGCTGGCTACATTGCTTACGCGATTGCTG
>NZ_JBFRSN010000952.1:0-202 GCF_041473595.1 Vibrio sp. 10N.222.46.A1 | reverse complement strand
GTATAAACCTACACGTAGGCATATAGACTCGATTGATTAGTTAGAAGTTTCTAACTAATCAATAACTTAAAATCTTTGATGTTAATAAAGGCACCTTGATGCTCTTTGATTTTTTCAAGTGGCCATTCCCACCACTGTTCCATTAAAAGAGCTTCCCTTTCCTCTTCAGTAAAGCGCTTCTTAATCTCTTTCGCTGGAACAC
>NZ_JBFRSN010000951.1:0-4245 GCF_041473595.1 Vibrio sp. 10N.222.46.A1 | reverse complement strand
AATAGATGAATAGATGAACACAAGAAAGAGCTCAGCAATTCGCTGGGCTCTTTTTGTATCGCGACATGATAGCGTCTATTCAGTCCTGCCGTTTGTGTTAGTTATAGAATTGGTGTGTACAGAGTTATACGAACTCTAACTCTGGGTGATGGTACGCTTCGTGACAAACGGTGAGCACATGGTCAATGTCTCGTGGTGTCATATCGGCATTCACTGAAAATCGGATGATGTTCTTGTTCTTGCCCGTAGCGGGGCGGCAGAACACCGCACCGAACACATTCCGTTCTTCGAGGAAATCGCGAACACGTTCAGTGTTTCTTTCACTACCACATTCTAATGCCACAATTTGAGACTCGCTGCGGATATTAAAGCCAATTCGTTTTAGACCCGTAGTCAACGATTTAGCACGCTGGAACAGAGCCTGTCGTTTATCATCTGCACTTTTGATTACCTCTAATGTTTTCTCTAAACGGACCACCTCTTGTGGTAACACGGTCGAGCTGAAAATCGCGGGATAAGCAACAAACGGTAAGGTTTCTGAAAGTAGTTTTGGTCCAAGGATCGCGCCTGCACGATAAGCAAAGGTTTTAGCCAAACTTACGGTGATGAAGTCGACTTGCTTTGTAAGGCCCAATGCGTGAACTATGCCGGCACCATTTTCCCCATGCGTGCCCAATGAATGCGATTCATCAACGACGACGGCACAATCAAACTCCTGCGCCATTTCGTAGATGTCGCGTAGTGGGGCGATGGTCCCAATGGTACTGTAAACCGAATCGACCACAATAACGCCTGAGCCGTGGCGCTCTAACTGTTTACGCAGGTGATTCATATTGTTATGCATAAACGGGTGGGCGATGCCGCCAGCGGCACGAATGCCTTCCCATAGCGACATATGGGCAAAAAAGTCGATATACACCGATGTGTCCGGCGGGCAGATGGTTTGTAATAGTCCTATATTGGCCGCCCAACCTGACTGAGAAAGCAAACAGCTCTCCATTCCGACATAGTTCGCGAGCTCGGTTTCAAACGCAGGTTTAGACTCTTCATCTTGTAAAAAAATTGCAGACATCACTACGTTGTCATCGTGTTCAATAATCGCTGCTTGATGGGCGTCTTGGATCGGTTTGTTGTGTGACAGTGCTAAGTAATCATTGCTCTGCATCACGACGGCATTGCGCTGAGGTCGTTTACCCAATACCAAGTGCTTTTGGCTTTGGTTCTGGGTAATGAGGTCTTGAATATAGAAATTCAAGCGTTCTTCGATAAAGGAAGGTAGTGGTTTGTTTTTTGTTGTATCACTCATAATTATTCTCTTCAAATATGGGAAAACGCCAGCGCCGGCGGTTGTATATTGAAGTTAAAAAGTGATGTGTCATTAGTCAGTTTGCATAATTTTGTATGTGCTAGCAAACTCAGTATTTAAAGGTATCGAAGCGAGTCATTTTCCTTACGGTGCGGGGCTTTAACCTAGATCAGATAGGAATGATAGCCTTCTTTTTTATGATAAAAGGCTATTAAAATTCGGTGTTCTAATGACCATGAAAAAGTCGATTCTGAAAAGCTTTGATGTCCTAGCTGCGTATTATGAACTGGCACGTATTAAGAACTGGAACGTATTAGCTATGAACGTGAATCAGTTCGATTAAGTCGTTCAATTCCTGCTTGGCTTTTCCCTCTAACGAGTAACCAATATTGATGCGTAAGCAATTGCTGTAAAGGTCATGAGTGCTAAACAGGTGCCCAAGCCTGATATCAATGTTGTGGTCGGCAACTGCCTGAGCAAAGCTTGATTGGTTCAAATTTGGTATTTGTAGCCAAAGTACCATGCCACCTTGTGGGTTACTTATCTTTACTCCTTGAGGAAGGTGCTGAGCCAAATAACTTAGGTATTGCTGGCGCAAAGAGAGAAGCTGAGTACACCTTCTTCTAACGTGTTTTGCGTATTGACCAGATTCGATAAAGTCAGCAACTGCAAGCTGAGTGGGTAGGGCGACGCCATAGCTTGCAGCAGAAAACTGAGCCTTGTATTCGTTAATGAACCTCCCTGGTAAGCACCATCCTAATCGGTAACTCGGTGACAAGCTTTTCGATATTGAACCACACCATAGTACATAGCCACCTTTGTCGTAGTATTTCGCGGGGAGTGGAGTGTGTGAGGAATAAGAAAGTTCCAGATACACATCATCTTCAATGATCGGTACTTGATAGTGATTCGCTAATTCAGCAAGCTTTTGTTTTTGACTAGCCGACATGTTGATCCCTTGAGGGTTCATATGAGAGGTACAAAAAATCGCGGCATCCACTCGTTTATTCTTCAAATGTGCTTCTAATTGTTGCAAGTCGATACCGTCATCCAGAGATGGGATCTCGATGATTTGTCGCGACATCTTTCCGAGCAACTCCAGAATGCCGTTGAAACAAGGTGAACTAATCGCGATGGTGTCGCCTTCTTTGGTGCACGATTCAAGTGCAGCCTTAATCGCAGACATACAGCCTGCCGTAATCACCATCTCTTCAGGTGAAAAGTGTACATCGAGCTTGGCAAAGTGAGTGGATAATGCCTGACGTAACATTGGCTCACCTTGTGTATCTGGGTAATGGTTTAGCCTGCTGCTCATACGCCGAATAGCGCGGCGAAAACTGCGTTCCTGTTCAACAATCGACTGTTCATCATTGGCGGTGCTAGACACCCCTAAAGGTCCATTGATTGAGTTGTGAGTCGATGAGGTTAGCTTGACGCTCGACACTTTACTTTCAAACTGTGCCCACTCTGGGGTTGAACGAGCAGGTTTATGAGGAGAAACAAAATACCCTGCTTGCGGTCGAGAGTGTATCCAGCCTTGTGATTCCAGTTCTTGGTAGCAGCTCACCACGGTCGACATGCTGATGGCTTGTTGTTTAGCTAATTGACGCAGCGAAGGCATGCGTCCACCTTCGGGTCTTTTCCCCGTTTCAATCTCACCAATAAACTGATTGGCTAGCTTTCTGTAGATGCTCATGGTCACGACCGTTGTTAACTGTACTGGTTTTTATTGTAAAAATTGTATCTGTACTGGTTTTGTTGATCAAGGGATACTCATTCAAAACAAAGGAGGGGTCAGTATGAAAAGAAATGATTTGTTGTTAGCGGTGTTCGTGATGGCAATTTGGGGATTCAATTTCTCGATGATCAAAATGGGTGTAACCAATGTTCATCCGTTGTTGGCAACCGCCGCGCGTTTCTCGCTAGCGGTGATTCCGGTGATATTTTTTGTAGCAAGACCGAATGTCGCGTGGCGTTATTTAGTGAGTTATGGCTTTGTGTTTGGTGTGGGCATCTGGGGCATGGCTTCATGGTCAATCACCGCTGGGCTCTCATCGGGGCTTTCGTCGGTGTTGCTTTCAACCAATGTGCTAATTGGTATGGCGGTTGGCGTGTGGGTTTTCAAAGAAAGTGCGTCGGTTCGCAAGTTAATGGGTGCGATGTTAGCGATGTGCGCGTTGGCGGTGCTGGTTTCCGCAGCAACGGGCAATGTCACTGTTAATGGCGTGATTCTTATTATGATCGCAGCGTGTAGTTGGACGTTAATGGGCGTGATTGTTAAAGCGTCTAAAACCACTCAGGCTTTTGCGTTTAACGTGTGGGGCATGCTATTTGCGCCAGTTCCATTAGTGTTGTTTGCGGTGATGCTGCACGGTGACCAAATTATTTGGCAGGCGATAGAACAATGGGATTGGAACGCAACGATTGCTGTGTTGTTTCAGGCTTACCCAACCACGCTATTCGGTTACTGGGTGTGGAATAAACTGTTAATTCAATATCCGTTAAGCACGACAGCGCCGTTAACCTTGCTAGTACCTATATTCGCATTGATCAGTGGTTACTTTATGTATGACGAGGTGCTATCAGTCGCTCAAGTTGTGGCATCTGTACTGTTTCTAGTCGGTATAGGTTTGATAGTGAAGCCTGCTAAGACAACCGTAAGACCTCTTAGGGAAATAAAGATGATTGATTGAGCGTTTTCTAAAAACACAGCAGAATAGCATTGTCGAAAGGATTGACTAATTCGAATTAAATTCTGAAATGATACAAATATCATATTTAATAATGGTTACTTAGTAACCTCTGTTGAGTTTGATATCAAATCAAGTGGCTGATTTTATTGGGTATAGGATAGAGGTCTCAAAAATTATCTTTTAGAACACTAAAGTTTTAAATTCTTATCATGTTGGATTTTACGGTATATAATATCACATCGTACC
>NZ_JBFRSN010000950.1:0-953 GCF_041473595.1 Vibrio sp. 10N.222.46.A1 | reverse complement strand
TTCTATTCTTCTATTCTTTCACTAATCAATCCTAACCCTTTCACGTAGCACAAGCGTTAACTTATAGATTATTTTGATAATAGTGGGGATTTTACGTGCTGAGATCAATGTTACGCAAACGTTTAAATTTTAATGTAATAGCACTTGTTAAAAACAAACCATTCTCAGTAACTCATGCTTCTTTGCCACAAACTTTCAGTTCAACAACAAAACACTCAACGACTGCACCCACTCGATCTGAAAATTACTCAAGGTGAGCGCTGGGTTGTCATTGGACGCAATGGTTCCGGAAAAACCACGTTATTGAAGGCACTGGTTAATTTGCTTCCCTTCAAAGGCGAAGTCGTCATAAACCAATTGCCGCTACGTAAGTTAACTTGCCAGCAAAGAGCAAAACAAATCAGTTACCTTCCACAACACAGTCAAGTGGATGGTCGTTTAACACTCAGAGAGTACATTCAACTAACTGCTTCCAATCAAGCCACTTCTAGCTTTTCACTTGACCAAATAAGTAAAGCACTAAAGATCGATACTTTCCTCGAACGAAGAATGGGACAGCTCTCAGGCGGCCAGAAGCAGCGAGCGCATATTGCACGATCTTTATGTCAGAACGCCGAATTCCTGGTGTTGGATGAGCCTCTAAACCATCTAGATCCATGTGCTCAAGGGGAAGTTTTATCACTATTGAAAGAGCAAGGTAAAACACTGATTTGCTCACTGCATGATATTTCCCTTGCGGCCAAGTTCGCGACGCACATTGCGATTTTGGAACACGGCCAGGTAGTCGCGAAAGGAAAGGTAGAAGAACTACTAACTCACAATCAACTTAAGCCGATCTTTGAAGTCGATTTAATCAGCACGACCAATAAGCGCACACAGAAAACAAGCAAATTTTTCGACATTGAACTCGACCAAGGACAGGAGCTTTCATGAAAAAACTATCAGCATTAACT
>NZ_JBFRSN010000949.1:0-1297 GCF_041473595.1 Vibrio sp. 10N.222.46.A1 | reverse complement strand
GATCGCTGGTCACTTCTTGAATTTGTACCACTGAGATTTCATTGTTCTCTTTCGTCGCTTTATCAACGGCGTAGTTCATGCTGTTGTCACGAGGATTATCAATGAACATGTCTTTCGTTAGGTTGCCCTTAAGGAAAGAGTTAGTGAAATCACGGTTGAATACTTTGTGCAGGTTTGAATCGTCTTCGATCAACAAACCACTTTCTACAAAGCTATCAATTTGTTTGCGCCACGTATCAACCACTGTGTATACGTAGTGTGCGCCTTTGATACGGCCTTCAACTTTCAATGAGTCGACTTTCGCGTCAACCAATTCAGGTAGGTCGTAGTACGCTGAATTATCTTTCAGGTTCAGTGGAAACTTGTTTCCGGCATCAGTGATTTCGTATTCATCACGACATGCTTGGCTACAACGGCCACGGTTACCTGAGTTACCCACACTTACTGAGCTCGAGTAACATTGGCCAGAGAATGCGATACACAAAGCGCCATGTACAAACACTTCGGTTAGAACATCGTGGTCGTGTGCCACTTCCGTCAGCATTTTGATTTCTGGCAGGTTCAATTCACGAGACAAGTTAACGCGTGTTGCGCCAATTTTAGACAAGAACTTAATCTGGCCTTCGTTGTGTGTCGTTAACTGAGTCGATGCGTGAACATCTAACGATGGAAAATGCTTTTTCACCAAATCGAACAAACCAAGATCTTGGACGATGATGCCATCAAGCTTAGTGTTCACAAGCTGGTTCAACAGTTTAGTGATGCTCTTAATTTCATGCTCCAGCAGCACAACGTTAAGAGTCAAAAACACTTCACAACCGTATTCATGAGCAAGGCGAATCACACCATTCAACTCATCTAACGATAGGTTAGAGGCTCTGTTACGAGCGTTGAAGGTGTCTAAACCGCAATAAACCGCATTAGCACCCGCTACGATAGCTGCTTTAATCGCCTCTACATCGCCACCTGGGGCTAATAACTCAATCTTTCTGCTCATTTTTGAAGTCGCTCACTTACTTATAATTTTTAAGCCGCGTATTCTACCTACATCACGATCTCTTTACCACCTAACAACACTTTTCAAACTAAATGACCTCAATAATGCCAAACGAATTCGATTTACCTATCCTTTATTCTTTAAGACGCTGCCCTTACGCTATGCGAGGAAGGATGGGCATCGCACTATCACAGCAGAAAGTGTTACTTCGAGAAATTGTTACCAAAGATAAGCCTAGCGAACTATTGGCCAGTTCGCCAAAAGGCACTGTTCCAGTATTGGTATTGCCTGATGGTCAAA
>NZ_JBFRSN010000948.1:0-327 GCF_041473595.1 Vibrio sp. 10N.222.46.A1 | reverse complement strand
CCTCTTGATAAGCATTGAAACGTGTTTGCCAGTCATCTTCATTGCTTTGTCCTTTCTCTTTCCCATCCCATGCTTGGTATACATCTTGAGGAATTTCAAATTCAGGATGGTCCCAGCCGAGATTGAGTCGAACCAATGCGACTTCATCAGCACCTAACGGAGCACCATGACAGTCATGACTGGCTGACTTGTTTGGTGAGCCAAAACCAATCACGGTTTTGCAGCAAATCAAGGTTGGTTTATCTGT
This sequence comes from Vibrio sp. 10N.222.46.A1, assembly GCF_041473595.1. Classification (NCBI taxonomy): domain Bacteria; kingdom Pseudomonadati; phylum Pseudomonadota; class Gammaproteobacteria; order Vibrionales; family Vibrionaceae; genus Vibrio; species Vibrio sp. 10N.222.46.A1. Next base: position 80 of record NZ_JBFRSN010000948.1, on the reverse strand, counting down.
TACGGCTTTAGCTTCAGTAATCGCTTTGTGAATATCATCAGCGTTATGACCATCAACATCAGCAATAACATGCCAACCGT
>NZ_JBFRSN010000947.1:0-1537 GCF_041473595.1 Vibrio sp. 10N.222.46.A1 | reverse complement strand
CACATGCTCTTGTGGGTAAAGCTTCTTGGTATGGCGATAAATTCCATGGAAAACTCACAGCAAGTGGTGAGACATACAACATGAATGCCTACACAGCGGCTCATAAAACCTTGCCCTTTGGGACGATCGTGAGAGTGACCAATACAGACAATGGCAAGTCGGTCGATGTGAAAATTAACGATCGAGGCCCTTACGTAAAAGGCCGAGTTATCGACCTTTCTCACAAGGCATTTGCACAAATAGGTAACGTTAAGCAAGGCACTGTGCCTGTCAAAATTGAGATTGTTGATGACAGTAATACCTTTAGGTATAAGCACTAACCAACTTCAAGTATTCCTTTGAATTGTCAACCACTACTATAAACGGTGCTAAGAGCTAGGCCGGTACTGGTTAGTAATCAAAAGTGAAATTGTATTCGTTAAGCAGGCTCACATCTTACTAAACTTGTGAGACATAAAATGGCCGACGGTTAAGTTGGGAATATAGAATTGAGTCGCTCCGCCAGGTAGGCCTTGCGAATTACCTCTCATTTCAAGAGCTGTATTTCTTTTGGATTGTGAGCCTGCATCAATACGGTCCATCCCTTTAAAACCGCCAAACCAAGCATAAACCGGAGATTTTAGTCTCATCTCCAATAAGTAATCCAATGAACTCCAGTTCTCTTTGATAACTGAGGTCAAACGTCCCCATTCTCTAAGAGATACGCCATTACGCTGCGCAATTTTTTTCTTTTGTTCTAGTCCTGCATCATGTTGGAAAGGGTCGGTTGGTGACCACCATGGTGACAGTGTGGTCTCGTCTGTAATTTCGCCTCGCCCTAAAGTTGGATAACCATTAAATTTATATATCGATGTCCCAGCTGGAAGGAGTTCTCTAGTGGGTTGGCCATATTGTAATTGAAAGGCATCTCTTACAAATGTTCCAGGGCCAGTTGGTATAGAGCCAACAATACTCCAGTCTAAATTATGATTTAGTATCACTTTAATACTCCTGCGTGATTCAATATAAATAGTTGAATTTGCGAATCGAATAACTGTCTGAAAAATAGCTATTATTATTTATTTACAATATCATCACCAAGTATTACCTGGCAATATCACTCAGTGTTCATATATGTTCGGTTTTAATGTATTTGACAAGTGCGCAGGAGGCATGAGTTGATTCGCTATGTCTATATTTCCCCGTCGAAAATCTACATATAGGGTGAGGATGATTAGGGGCAAAAATAAGTGAACTTAGGTGAATTAAGGAGATTAAAAAATCGGCTTTCAATGCTGAACCAACAAGTGACATGCTGACTTTGGAGGGCGTCACTTCTCGTAAGCGCCAGATTGGCCCTGCAGTGCAAAAGGCAATTGAGAGCTTGTAAGTAGAAAGAGATTTTTGGGAGAGGGATTGGTATAGATCCCCCCCCCTTCTTGTTGATAAGCTAATTAACTTGGACTTTAGGACTAAATTCACCAGTGTTTTCGTTGGCAAAATACTAATACTCGCATTGTATAAATATGGTAAAAAGTAGAGTTTGGTTGTTTATATG
>NZ_JBFRSN010000946.1:0-3411 GCF_041473595.1 Vibrio sp. 10N.222.46.A1 | reverse complement strand
GTTTAAGTCTTCCCACCGAATACCACATACTTCGCTGACTCTCATACAGCTCAGGATGCTGAAGTCTAGAAGCTCGGAGTAGGGGATTTTGTTTTCTCTGCGTTGCTCGCGTTCTTCTAGTGCTTCTTTTAACAGGTCTATTTCATCGGTAGTAGGGCGTCTTGTTCGTTTCTCTGATTTACCGATGAGCTTCATTTCATACAGAATGGGTGTTGCTTCTAAGAATGTGTTCACGTTCGCGGCAACGTTGAAGACAGGGTTAGCTCGTTTGAATACCGAACGTAAAAAATAGATGTCGGAATAGACGGTAGAGGGTTTGGTTCCCGTACTGCACCTATTTTGGCAGTGCTCAATTAAGTCTTTAGTGGTTAGCTCATCGGAATAGATTTTTGCTATGTCGCAATCACGCAGCATTTTTAATACGGTTTGTTTCGATCGGCCTGTATTGTCCCAGAGGTTTTTGTTCTCTATGTACATGTCTAGCAGCTGGCCAATGGGTACAGAACGATCTTGGGTTTCACCTTCTTCTATCTTTCGGACTTCATTTTTAGCCCAGGCAGTAGCGAGCGTTTTCTTCTTATGAGTTTTGGAAAAACGTTGAGCAATTTTGCTTCGATGTTTCACGGTAACTGTGGCTTTGTAGCGAGATTCGCCACTTGCTAGAGTTCGCTTTTCAATACTATAAGATGCCATGAACGTGTGCCTCTGAGGTGTACCAAAAGGGTGATTTGAGGGGTACAAAAGGTGTACCAAGGTTCAGAGATTATAGCAGTTTATTAAAGTTCTTCTAGGTTGTTATTTGTGTTAAGTATTTGAAAGTAAAGGTGTATGTGGCTATTGCTAGGTAGGGCGGGGAGTGGTGTATTTTAGTGAAACTTATAGATTGTGGGTTTGAGAGCCATTGATAGGGTGTCTTAGATAGAAATAGTGAGGGGATGTTACCTTAAATCTCTGAATAGCGTGTAAAAAAATAGCCAGCAGAGGCTGGCTATTTTTAGAAAGATGTTTACCACTCTGTTCGCTTCTGTTTTTTACGAATCGAAACAGTGCTCAGTGTGACTTTAGCGGCATTTATTCTGGCTGTGATTGCTGTGAGCTTAATTCTCAAATATTGCTTAGAGAGCTAAAATATTGAAAATTAAATGCAGCGTCTAACACATGTCTAATATTCAAAGGCTTAGCATCATATCCACCACAGTAATGGCGTGTTATAGTTCTTAGCGGTTTGCAGTTTATCGCAGGTAGTCATATACAATACCGATCTTAAACTGCGGCTATAGTTTGTTATGCGATGACTTCGTTACTAGGGTAATACGCTTTAATGTGCGCTTTAGTCTCTTTAAGGAGACTGGGTTGTGAGTTTGTGGAGACAGGCTATTGCTAAATCCATTTTCTGTTGGAATGATAAAACCATGAGAAACAATTGGTTAAGTGAATCTCATCACGTCATCGGTGACGATGTCACAGAGATTTCGAATGTTAAGTCTGTGAAAGCGGCTTCTCAAATAGGCGATATGTGTGCTGTACCTGTGTACAACGTCTATGCCTCTTGTGGATTTGGAGCTCAAAACGATGCTGAGTATCAACTCAGAACTGAATTCCTACCATGCTTATGGCTAAAACGTTTCGGCCTGACAGAAGAAGATGCTCGTATCATCATTTGCCACGGCGACTCAATGGAAGACACTTTGAGCGACGGCGATGAAGTATTAGTCGATACCCGAGAACTCGATCACCCAGTAAAGCACGGTGTCTATGTTGTTCGCATTGGTAAGCACGTTTACATAAAACGCCTGAAGTACGACATCATGGCCGAGGGCTATAACGTCATCTCAGACAACAAAGAAGAATATGATTCGTTTATCGTGAATGAGGAGAAACTCGACGAGTTCGCGGTAATCGGGAAAGTTGTTACCACCGTCATGAAGGCGGTGATTTAGAAAAGCGAAGGCGACCTCAGGGTCGCCTTTTTTATTGATAAAAAAGTTTTTAGTAGAGATTCCGTAATAATGTATTCAGATTCTAAAATTTTCAAAGCAACCTTCACTTGTAAAGATGATGGTAATGATCAATATCGCAATCGCTTAACTGAAAGTCTTGCTAATTTCAGAGAACGTGTAGGAGTATTGATTGATGGAACTCCCAAAGATGTACCTGGGCTTACCGTACATGACTTAACACATATGGACGCGCTATGGGATATGTTGGACATATTGACGGGTGGAGACTACCGGTTAAATCCAGCAGAGGCCTATGTTTTAGGAGGAGCCATTCTTTTACATGATTCTGCAATGACGATAAGCATTTATCCGAATGGTGTTAATGAGCTAAAAGAAACTGCTGAATACATAGATGCATACGCATACTTTGAAGATAACTCACATCTTGCGAAAGAAGACGATGGGTATTTGATTGCAGCGCAAGGTTATGCCATCAGTGATACTTTAAGGTTAAAACATGCAGAAAACGCTGAGACATTAGCAACCCAAAAATGGGATTCTAAAGTTAGTGACGGGGCGTTCTATTTAATTGATGATTCTGAACTTAGAGAACATTATGCCCACTCAATCGGGAGAGTCGCCCATAGTCATCATTGGGATGTCGATAAAGCGGTTTCTGAGTTATCTCATTGTAAAGGTGCATTTACAGGTTTTCCTGCCGATTGGAATGTAAACGAGATAAAGTTGGCATTGATTTTAAGGTGCATTGATGCGATGCATTTAGATGATCGAAGAGCTCCAACATTTACTTCAGCTCTTAGAACTATTAATGAAGAATCTGCGATTCACTGGAAGTTTCAAAGTAAATTAGCCCAACCCACGTTAGTAAGTCGAAAGATTCAATATACTTCAAAGTCTCCGTTTACTATTGAAGAAGCAAGTGCATGGAATTTGTGTTTCGACACAATTCAAATGGTGGATTTAGAGCTTAGAAATGCTTCTGATATACAAGAACGTTTATCAATTCAGCGTTTTGAAGCTCAAGGGGTTGTTGGTTCAGGTTCTCCAGGTGCACTAGCGCAACACATACAAGTTAAGGACTGGACACCGATTCCACTAAACCTTCAAGTATCTGATGTTCCATCGCTGGCTTTGACGCTGGGTGGTACTGACTTATACGATTTCCCGTTAACCCCTATTCGAGAAATGATTCAAAATTCTGCAGATGCTATTGAAGCAAGGGCTGTCTTAGATGAGGACTTCGACGTTGGTGATGGGAAAATTGTGATAAAACTAATGGAGGTGGAAGGCAAGGGGCATGTTCTAGAAATTACTGATAATGGAGTTGGTATGTCTGAAAGGATACTAACAAAAGTTTTGTTAGATTTTGGCATGTCGTTTTGGAAGTCAAAGGCAGCAAGGAGTGAGTTTCCTGGTTTACAAAAACATACTAATAAATTTAGAGGTAGAT
>NZ_JBFRSN010000945.1:0-1154 GCF_041473595.1 Vibrio sp. 10N.222.46.A1 | reverse complement strand
ACAATCACTCTAGTGATTGACGGCGCAGAAGTTAAGGTTAAGCCGCAAGACGTTCAACGTCACGCGTTCAAGCCTAAAGTTGAGCACATGGACTTCATCCGTATCTAATTCCCTACCAAGGAATAAGATTGGATTAATCCAGCCTTCTGCATAGAAAAGATAATCGATCTTACCAGTCGAGAAATCTAGAAATTCGAAACCCCGATGCTACCAACATCGGGGTTTCACCGTTTCTGAGCCCTCAAAAACGTCTAAAATCTCGCGCAATACACTGAAAATAATCAATTTTCCCTCTCCCCACTTTATCCCAGTCTTGCTTGGGTGGATTAAGGGTGGACGAAAGGTGGACTTATACAGTAGTTTTTCTAACACAAAGACTAGACCGCTTTTTCGCTAGGCTCCGCACACTCATTTTTCAAAACATAACACTGAGCCTCCCTGGCCAAAAATCATGGATTCGGATACCGAATTAGCGAATAAAGAAGAGTAATATTAGGATGGTTGTAGCAGTTTACCTTGGAAGGTTATCGTACATTTACTGGGTCAAGCGGCCTGAATACCCGACTTTTCTTAGGATCTTCTTTCTAGAGCGTTCGTAATGTCTTTTTTGAGTTCCTCTGAAAGGCGTTCGAATTGTTTTGGTACAACCAAACCTTCTTCACACATTTGCATGAGTTGGATAAATGCTCGGCTTCGAGAATGGCCATCAAAAATAAGCTTCATTTGCTTTTGAGATTCTTTGGAGTACTCGCACATAAAGTGAAACCTTTCCCCTACAGATTCTGATTCATCAGTAATCGCTTTGATGGCTTCATCTAGCTGACGAGTACAAAACAGTTGCGCAGCTTCACTCTTTATCTCACAAAAGATTTTCCAATCAGACTCTTTGATATTCATACAGACCTCCACAAAGTGTTACTTCTTAGGGTAGAACATTACGGCGTTTAAAAGACGTGAGCGACACGATTACCCAATAGTAAATCAGAGCGCTATTAACACGAAATCCAATCTTGAGCAGAAAGGAAGGGCCAGCATTAGGCTGCTTTAAACGCCTGTAGGAATATTTCCAAAGTCTAGTTTGATATTAATTCCACTAATTTCGATTTCACTTGATGCTAAGAAATACAGGTATAAAATTTGGCCAGAGGTCCATA
>NZ_JBFRSN010000944.1:0-5398 GCF_041473595.1 Vibrio sp. 10N.222.46.A1 | reverse complement strand
GCTTGTAATTGTTTGAAATAACGGGCCATAAATAAAAACACCTCCGAACTTATCTTAAGTGCGGAGGTGTTTTTCTATTCGCGTTATGAACGACTAAAGGTTAGACACTAATAACTGCGGTGTGGCTTTTTGCTGAAGATAGATACTAAAGCGACTTCCTTTACCTACTTCGGATTCAACTCGTATTTCGCCGCCCGTTTGGCTCAAAATACTTTGAGAAACGGACAAACCTAAGCCTGTACCGTCTCTTTTGGTGGTATAGAAAGGAGAGAAAATACGTTTCAGTTGTTCTTCCTTAATACCACAGCCCTCATCTTCAACATGAACAATAGCCCCATGAGATACTCCATTTTCAACCCAATCTTCACTCGAGATAGTCAATGTGCCCTGTCCGTCCATCGCGTGAATCGCGTTCATTTGCAGGTTAACTAGAATTTGCAGCAATTGGTTTCGGTTCACTTCGACTGAGGTTTTAGCATTCAATTGCGAGACATACACAATGCCTTTCTTTTTTGCGCCTGTTTTTACGAGCGTAATACTTTCATCGACAATTGGATTGATATGTTGCCAAGTGATTTCGTCTTGTACACCACCGTGTCGGCTGTATTGAAGTAAGCTTCGCGTGATGTTTCGGATTCGGTCGATCTGCTCCATGATCGCGTGGACTTCTTCGTCTACACGAGCCACTTCGTCACCTAGTTCAAACTTCATTAGCTCAACGTTGCCTAGAATTACTGCTGTCGGATTATTGATTTCATGGGCAATACCTGCGGTTAACTCACCTAACGCGGCTAATTTTTCGTTGACCACCAGCTTATCTCTAGCTTGGTTAAGAAGCTGGATGTGCAGTTCGAGTTCTTCCGTTTTCTCTTTCAAACTGGCGGTACGAGAATGAACCTTACATTCGAGTTCAGACGCCGCTTGTTGAATCTCTTGATTACGCTCGTGGAGCAGATCTAACATTTTGTCGAACTGTTTCGCAAGCAACGTAAGTTCATGTTGATCATCCAAACCCAACGTACCGATTCGCTTGTCTTGCCCCATTTGGACTAGCTTTACAACTTTATGGATGCGTTCAATTGGGTTGAAAAGATCGCGTGCACCACGGTGTACGATCAAACCTGAAGCTAACAGCAGTAATATGATGGTGATGCTGATTTCACCAAGGTTAGTCAGATACGTCTCTACGAGTGGCCAGATTAGATAGCCGGTATAAAGCATGCCAATAACGTTATCAAACTGGTCGTGGATTGGTTGGTAAGCGGTGATGTACCAAGCGTCGTAAACATATGCTCGGTCTAACCACTTTTGCCCTTGATTCAAGACTTTTGAATGAACCTCATGAGAAACGCGAGTACCAATTGCGCGCCCTGCACTGTCTTCACTGCTTAATGGCACATTAGTGCTGACACGCAGATCATCAAGGAATACGGTAACCGTACCAATGCGGCGATTAAAACCATCACGTTGTGGATAGATCAAGTTGCTGATCTGATCAACTAACTGTGTGCTGTTATTAAGGAGGATCCCGCCATCAAGAAAACCAATCACGTGATCATTCTTGTCACGAATCGACACAACGGTACGGCTAACTAAACCCCGAGTTTCAACATTTTGACTATTGAGCATTGGGACTTCGGCTTGCCTTGCAAGGTTTTGGTCTAACTCGTTGAGTTCATTTTGGCTCAATACACTAAAGAACGATTCTTTGCGTGTCAGATCGAGGTATTCACGCTTTTTCCCCATGCTCTCAACACTTCTCCAACGCAAAAAGTCGAGCTCATAGCGAGATTTGTTTTCAGAAACCCAACGAGTGAGCTCTTCCTTTGAAATATCACTCGTAAGTTTGATTCGAAAGTTATAAGACTCAGCGAATGCTTGAACGTTATAGGCCTGTTGATTTTGAATTAGATGGATACTGTTGTCGGCAACATCCAAACGCTCATCAACATCGATCAAAGCCCCCTGCCACGTATAGTGAACAGACCAATACAAAGTGATCGCAACCAAAGCGCATAAAGTTAAAATGATCGGCGCTGACGTCAAAAATAACAGACGATAACGCACCATGGTTTTGAACCGGAACGTCCACTTTGACCACCAATGACGTCTAATCGGCATATTCAGAGCCTTCTGTGTTCCAATCTTTATATTTACGCTCTAGCGTTTTCCGTGCAACGCCGAGGTCTCTTGCAGCTGCGGATTTATTACCATCATGAAAACTCACCAGTTGCTCGATATGAGATTTCTCTACTTCTTTGAGTGTCCAAGTGTTGGGGTAACCTTCTGCAGCGTCTACGTTATTCAAGTTTGGTATTTCCGCTCCATGTGACACCGTCACTGAAATGCTGGTGGGCGCAGGATCGCCATTAATTTCGCGCCAATAGTGCGCTGGTGGCTTGTCTAAAAGAATGCACCTTTCGACTAGGTTCTTGAGTTCGCGAATATTTCCCGGCCATTCGTATTCATTCATCGCCAAGATGTCCTCATGCGCCCAGTTTGGAACCGGTACACTAAGTTCACTTGCTAAAAGACGAGTGAAATACGGAACAAGCTCTATTAGATCGGATGGACGCTCTCTCAATGGCACAACATCAATTTTAAGGACATTGAGTCGGTAGAATAGATCGCGACGGAAGTGCCCTTTTTCGACCTCTTGTTGAAGGTTTCGGTTAGTCGCCGCCACTACTCGTACGTCAACGGCAATTTCTTTCTCGCTACCGACTGGACGAATAGTGCGTTGCTCTAACACACGCAACAGCGCTGCTTGCATTGGTAGTGGCATTTCACCAATTTCGTCGAGGAACAAGGTGCCACCACTTGCGACTCTGAATAGACCTTCACGGTTTTTCTTCGCGCCGGTAAATGCGCCAGAGGTATGCCCGAATAGTTCACTTTCAAGAAGTTCTGGGGCGATTGCGCCACAGTTGATTGGCACAAATGGCCCTGTACGTTTACTGGCTTCATGTACACCACGTGCAACTAGCTCTTTACCTGTACCTGACTCGCCTTCTATAAGAACGGATGCTCGAGAGGGTGCAAATTGACTGATCAGCAATTTAAGCTGTTTGGTTTTATCTGAGTTACCGATTAACTCGGTCTTGATATGACGGCTAACATCACGCTTCAATGCGTATTGCATTCTTTGGTCAAGGCGCTTATCCATACAACGTAGTACAGCTTGTATCATTTGTTCTAAGTTGAAAGGTTTAAGAATGAAGTCTGAAGCGCCAAGCTTAAGCGCGGATATGGTCATCTCTAGATCAGCATAGCCAGTCATGAAAATAACATCGGCACGTTTGTCGTTGTCGTTAAAAGCCTCTTCCCACTCAATGCCAGAGCGTCCTGGCAGGTTGATATCAAGAACAATGAGATCAAAATGTTCGCTCGAACGCAGTATTTCAGCTTCTTCAACAGACCCTGCACTCGATACCTTGCCAAAGAACTTACCCAGGGCCTTCTTTAGAATAGCCTGCATCCCGACTTCATCGTCCACGACCAAGACGGAAAACGCTTGATATTGAGTCAATGTGTTTGGGTTGAGGTTCGATGCAGGTGAACTAGGTAAAGACATAATGATTAGCCGATGGGGAAAGTTGGGACAGAGTGTACCAATTAACCTTTTGTGCGACAGGGACAATGTGCGACATTTTGTCCTAGCTCATATTTTAATGCATTTTGTTAGCCTAAATGACGCAGTTTTGTTCGATATAACAGCAATTTAATGAAATTTGATGCACTATTTATTGGCATTAAGCTTGCTTATTAGGTGTAGATTCCTAATTACAACAATTAGCGTCTTATGCACATGCCCTTCTTTGAGCCCTTTAAAAATAGAGGCATGTCATTCATTTATAACAGAATGGACATAATAATAATGAAAGCAATTCCCCTAACTATTGCAGCTCTATCTATCGTCAGTTACACGGCTAGCAGCGCGGAAGACACCACTCATATCAAATTGGCGACAACCACAAGTACCTACCACTCAGGCTTACTGGACTACTTATTGCCTGAGTTCGAAAAGGATTCTGGTATTAAGGTTGATGTTCTCGCTGCGGGTACGGGTAAATCACTTCGCATGGGTGAAAACGGTGATGTTGATTTGGTAATGACTCACGCACCAAAAGCTGAAGCGAACTTCGTTGAAAAAGGTTACGGCGTTTTACCTCGTAAGCTGATGTACAACGATTTTGTTATCGTTGGCCCACAAAGCGACCCTGCGAAGATTGAATCTCAAAAAGCAGTAGCTGATGTGTTCAAAGCAATCGCGAACAACAACGTGACGTTTGTTTCTCGTGGGGACGACTCTGGTACTCATAAGAAAGAGATGGGTATTTGGGCACAAACTAAGATGGAGCCAAACTTTGGCGGCTATCGCAGCGTTGGTCAAGGAATGGGTCCTACTCTGAACATGGCGTCTGAAATGCAAGGCTACACCATGACAGACCGTGGTACTTGGTTGGCTTACCAAAACAAACTTGACCTTAAAGTGTTGTTCCAAGGCGACAAGAACCTATTTAACCCTTACCAAGTGATTCTTGTTAACCCAGAACGCTACCCAAGCATCAATTACCAAGCAGCGAAAGTATTCAGTGATTGGTTGGTTAACCCTAAAGGCCAGAAACTGATCAACGACTTTAAACTGCACGGCAAACAACTGTTTGTTGCAAACGCAGAATAGTTGGTTGCAAGCGCAGAATAGCTTGTTGTAAGAAATGAGTCGTGGGTTGTGAGTAAAGCGTAGCGTTGAAGGTTTAACCCTAACCAACTAGCGCTACGCTTAACTAAACAGTCAACGAGACCACCTAAATAATCACGTTTAAAAACCGCCTTGCTTTAAAGGCATTCAAGCTTAGAAACAATCGCTGACCAATACAGGCTCAAATAGTTTGTGTCAGCTATGATTAACATCAGACACTACCGATAAAAGCCTATTATCGATTCAAACGAGATACTTCATGACCCTATGGCAAACAACGATTGATGCAATGAATCTACTGGTGAGTTTTGACCACGAATTGTGGCAAATCGTCGCGGTATCCTTCAGCGTATCTTTGTCCGCCATCTCATTAGTGATTGTTCCTGCAATCCTTATGGCTTTCTTACTGGCTTACACCGAATTCCCCGGTAAATGGGCGCTGCTTTCGGTGATCAACACCTTACAAGCGATACCGACCGTGGTAATTGGCTTGTTGATGTACATGATGCTCTCTCGTTCTGGTCCTTTAGGTGACTGGCAATTACTGTTCACGCAAAAGGCGATGATTCTAGGTCAGATGCTGATCTGTTTCCCTATCCTAGTTGCGATGATGCATGGCGCTCTGCAGGCCAGTGACCGCCGAGCGGTTGAAACGGCGCGCACGCTTGGCGTATCAACGACTCGTGTGGCGTGTAC
>NZ_JBFRSN010000943.1:0-470 GCF_041473595.1 Vibrio sp. 10N.222.46.A1 | reverse complement strand
GATATTGCTCTGCCGTCCACGGATCGACAATCGCAAAGCCTGCTTGGTGCTTCACCAATTCCGCGGCCGCGCTATATCCACGCACAGATATCGGATGGTGATAATGCTCATCTCGCGCAATAAGGCTTTGATGTAACAGTAGGCCTAATGGATCGCGGCTATCAAGCCCGATGATTGGCAAGGGATAATTGATCAGATCATCAAGGGTTAATTCAGTAGGTAACTGTTCAACTGTGTGGGAAGGAACCAGAACCTTGAGTGATTCAGTTAAGAGTGTTTCACTTAATATGGCAGGCGGTGTTTCGTCCCCAAATGCGATAGCAATATCAAGCTCATGCTTTAACAGCCCAGCACACAGTCCATCACGGTTTGCTGTTAGTAACTCAAAAGAGAGATCTTGTTCGCGAGACATTTGGGCTATTACCGGAGTCAGCAATTTGGTCGCCAGTATCGGTGGTGCACCAATACGT
>NZ_JBFRSN010000942.1:0-1959 GCF_041473595.1 Vibrio sp. 10N.222.46.A1 | reverse complement strand
GCTCTAGCATTGGGAAGTGGCCTGAACCTTCAATGTAGTAAATGCTGTAATCCTTGATGTGTTTCTTGTTCGCTTCTGAATCGGTTGGCCATAGACGAGCATTGACCAATATCACTGGCACGCTCACGTTCTCATACACGCGGTGGGCTTCGCCAGTCACGTATTGGCCTAGATAATGGCGGAACTGGTTTATCGCGATAGCTGGCTGTGCTGAGGCCATGTCTTGCGTTACCCAGTAAAGTAAATCTGCGTCTACGTCTTTTGGTAACGAGTCTTTCACGAACGTAGTAATGCCCGCTTGAAAGTCTGCTTCAAAAGGTTTGGTCATTGCATCTAAGTCGCTTTGTGAAACGGCTAGTGCGACGTTTTGCGATGTGTCGACACCATTCACTCTTTTCGGCATCAGTTTAGCGGCTTCTGCAATCACACCACCCGCCATCGAATGACCGACTAAGATGACGGACTCGAGTTGCTCTTTCTTAATTACCGCTTTGATGTCTTGAGCGAATGCAACCATGGTGTACTCTTCGCGGTTGAACGATGAGTTACCGTGCCCTGCTAAGTCCATGGTGATGACTTGGTACTGCTTTGAAAACTCACTCACTTGGTTTTGCCACAGCCTGCTGTCTAAGCTCCAACCGTGAATGAAGATAAGTGCTGTATCCCCACTCCCGCTTTTGCCATACGCTATTTGCTCACCATCGTGAGATATCGCAATACCGTACTTAACCGTTGAATCATGGGCCATGGCATTCATGCTACCAAGCGCCATGAATACCAAAAGTGCGATGTTTAGGATTAAACGTTTCATAGTGTCTCTCTACTTACTTTGGAGGGAATACAGAAAGCCCCGCTCTCAATCAATATAGTCACTATAAAATGTGAAGTTGTAGACAAGTCAATATAAGGTTAGAAATTATTGAGTTAAGACTTACTAATTACGCTCAATCGACAGGTCAGAATCCTTTCTTGATTATTGCTTTTTGGCTGTCAAACACATCCGGAGTGTATTAGAGCGTTAGCTAATAAACTTCGAGTAAAAGTTGAGTATGCGTTAAAATGAATATAAAATAGTTATAAGTACATGTTCCTTAAAGGTTTACAAATAATGTTGCAGATACGTTCCATTGAAATATTTGGATTTCAGGCCAAAAGTCGAAAAGCGAAGTTGCAGTTTGCGTCAGATCAGGTATCTATAATTTACGGTGATAATGGGTGTGGCAAAACCACATTTCTCAAAGTATTACACGCTGTTCTTGACCGAAAACGTCCGACTCTTGCGTCTGAGAGAGTTAGAGCCGTTATTCTAAAAGTTGTAAATAACGAAAACACTGAAGAAGTTATACACATCAATAACATATCTAAAATAGATGATGAAGGGCAGATTACAATTGATGACTATGATTTTTCCGAACTAGACCAATCTTGCTTAGGTGAGAGCTCATCTCTATCTTTAGGTGTTGAACGTGGTGTTACTAAACAATCTATAAAGATAGAGTATCAGGATATTCTTAGATTCTTATCCCACCCCAAATACAGGCCTCTGCGAAATACCATTGATGTAAGAGAGTTTTCTGAAACTTTTTCTAATTATGTAAGGAATTTAAATGTCAGAAAATATCGAAGTAGTAGGAATGAACTATCTCTAGACAAGCCACACATTTTTTTGCAAAGCGTAAAAATGGAAAACATAGAGTCTTTACTAATAGACAGATATCGCTTTGCTAAATCAGTTGCGACGGATAGAATTCAAAATGCATTGTTCGAAACCCTTTCATTAGTAATTACTCCTACAGAGCATAATAGTTATGACACCTCTAAAATACCAGATAACTTTGAAGAGTTAGTTCTAGACAATAAAGAGCGCTTAATTGAAGCACTAAATGATGGTATTGATAATAACTTTAAAAGTCATGTAGTTACTATCTTACATGAAGTAGTAACAAAACGTGACGCTTT
>NZ_JBFRSN010000941.1:0-5416 GCF_041473595.1 Vibrio sp. 10N.222.46.A1 | reverse complement strand
TCACCCTATTCTCTTCAGCTAATTTACGTTCACGGACCTTTAGTTTTTGGAGTTCAATACGAGCTTCTTGCAGCGCTTCCTGGTCTTCAGTATCCATTACTTTTTCAGCCTATAAAACGTTGCAGACGATACCATCAAATTTCCGTGCGCATTCTCACCACCAGAGAGTCTGCCTTGCTCACCAAACGTAAATGGACATATGTATGGAAGCCCACCAAGTGCGTGATTGATTTGGTCACAAACCTCATCCATATCTTGTTTTAGGTGCAGCATTGGTCCTGCACAGAATATGTTGATCGCCCCTAATTTTTCTTCAAGATCCATATCATTATAGTAAGACGAATGAATGATGTTAGCGGCACGGCTGATAAGTTGTTGCTTAGAGCCTTGCATCAAATAGATGGTGTCACCTTCATTGATATCAGTGAACAACTCGATACCGTTACACTCAGTTTCTCTGATCGAATGCGACAACTTGAAATATGGGTAGTCGTAAGAAGAACCGACCTTTCGACCTAATGGATAAACTGTCGACTTTTCAAAAATATACCCATCATCACTGCCACCTAAATGAAAATTAGTCCATTCATTATAAACGGTGGTCGCAGGCCTATGGTCGATCTCTAACAATATTCGATTTCTTACTTTGGTGACGGTGCCTGAATACTGAGTGGGTGTATGACCGGCGCTAAAAGATGAATAGATGGATTGTGACGCAAAAAACACCGTTAAAGAGACGCCATTAATAGCAAGAGCTTCTTCGGTAAAGATACTCCAATTTCCAGACACTTGATTGTCTGCTGCGCTTCCACCAATAATCGGCACCTCTGTGCCAAATTTGTTATCGATGGCCGCCATCACCTTCTCTTCATTTCCTGGGGTGGAATGGAGCAAGATAAGATCGGGTATTTCACCTTCTCGGTTGGCGTTCTTTAATGCTTTATCGATGGCGCTGAATGTACTACGGTCTATGGAATCGCCAAAGTGACTGATGCCGGTACCGTAGGCATTGATCCCGGAATCATAGATGATGAGTATCCCAATCACAGGGCCTGAATGGAACCCTGTTTCGGTCATAATACCGTGACAAGTGGTGCAGCCATGTATTGGTGTATTCGGGAGCGCATCTACCAAATATCTCTGCACAGCAAGTGTGGAGTACTCTTCGGTGCAGTAGCAGATAAGACAGGCAATATCGTCAGGGTTTGCCACCCCACTGAGCAGCTCATCTACTGCGATTTTATCGTCTAGGGAATAAGAGACTTTTGATAGAAATTTCATAGATCTCGGAAGATTTTATTAATGCTCTCTTTATAACACTTTTATACAATCTATTTCACTGACTTAGTACATATTTCTATCAAAAGAATTGAGGTGAGACTAACTTGTTACTGTGTTATTCCTTAGAAAGGTTTACAGAAAGTGTGGCTATCTGTTGTGGAAATGTAACCGTTATTGAGGAGTTCTGAGCGTTCGTTCGTAACAGCCAAATTGATGCCCCTTTTTCTTCTAGAGTTCCACTCTCATTATAGTTAATGATAAATTTACCAGTTTTAGATGTTTCGATCGAATACCCTAGGTTATCACCCGAAATTAAAACATTATGTTTATCAATAGTAATTTGGCAAGGTTTAGAAATTATACAGTTTACTGTTTCGTCATTGTCGTATGTCACTGTTCTCCAAGTAAATGCAGCTATTAAAATAACCAACATGACGATAATTTGAACAAGCCTGCCTTTTGTTAGCTTTTGTGCCGCCATTATAATCTTTACTCCTTGTTACAAAGTTCAAAGTTTTTAAATAAAAATCCAATTCCAGACCAAGCGTAAGGTTACTACTCTGTCATTGATTTGTTAATTCAAGTATAGTGTCGCGTTGAAAATGCCACTTTTTTTTAAAATCAGCAAGTGGAAATAAAGCTCTGAATAGGCTGAATTTCCTTTTCTAATTTGGGTGGCATTACGACGTGAGTCGTGTTGGAAGTAAAGTGTAGTAAATAAGAAATTGGAAGCATGCAAATGAGCCAAGAAAAGCAGCTTGAACAAAACTACAACTATACGGTCGTCCGTCAATTTACCCTCGTTACAATTTTGTGGGGTATTGTCGGTATGGGCGTTGGTGTTTTGATTGCCGCTCAATTAGTTTGGCCACAGCTAAACTTTGATACGCCGTGGCTGACGTACAGTCGTTTACGTCCCCTGCATACTAATGCGGTTATTTTTGCGTTCGGTACAAGTGCGCTGTTTGCAACATCATATTATGTTGTGCAACGTACCTGTCAGACGCGTCTCTTTGGTGGCCCTCTCGTAGCCTTTACCTTTTGGGGTTGGCAAGCGATTATCCTGTCCGCTGCAATTACTTTACCGTTAGGTTTAACCTCTGGTAAAGAATACGCAGAACTTGAATGGCCAATCGATATTGCTATTACTCTTGTGTGGGTAGCTTATGCGGTCGTGTTCTTCGGAACCATGATTAAGCGTAAGACATCGCACATTTATGTAGCTAACTGGTTCTTCGGAGCCTTCATCATCACGGTTGCCGTGTTGCACATCGTTAACAGCCTGGCTGTTCCTGTATCTGCGTTTAAATCGTACTCGATTTATTCCGGAGCGATCGATGCAATGGTGCAATGGTGGTACGGACACAATGCGGTAGGCTTCCTATTGACAGCTGGTTTCCTAGGTATGATGTATTACTTCGTTCCTAAACAAGCTGGTCGCCCTGTTTACTCTTACCGTTTGTCGATTGTTCACTTCTGGGCTCTTGTGTCTCTGTATATTTGGGCTGGTCCTCACCACCTACACTACACAGCACTTCCAGACTGGACTCAGTCTCTAGGTATGGTTATGTCTTTGGTTCTGTTTGCTCCATCTTGGGGTGGCATGATCAACGGTATTATGACTCTATCTGGTGCGTGGCATAAGCTACGCTACGACCCTATCCTACGTTTCCTAATCGTTTCTCTATCATTCTACGGCATGTCGACTTTCGAAGGCCCTATGATGGCAATCAAAACGGTTAACGCACTATCTCACTACACGGACTGGACTATCGGTCACGTTCACTCTGGTGCGCTAGGTTGGGTTGCGATGGTTTCTATCGGTTCGGTTTACCACTTAGTTCCTAAACTATTTGGTCAAGAGCGTATGTACTCTGTATCTCTAATCAATGTTCACTTCTGGTTAGCAACGATTGGTACGGTTTTCTACATTGTTGCAATGTGGATTTCTGGTGTGATGCAAGGTCTGATGTGGCGTGCAGTTAACTCTGACGGTACATTAACTTACAGCTTCGTTGAATCTGTAGAAGCATCTTACCCGTTCTACTTTGTACGCTTCTTAGGTGGTTTTATCTTCCTATCTGGTATGTTCCTAATGGCATACAACACGTACAAAACTGTTTCTGCACCTAAAGATAGCCTTAAAGCTATCCCTCAACCGGCTTAAGGAGATTTAGAATGAGCTCAAATTCAAATAATCGCCATGAGTTGGTAGAGAAGAACGTTGGCCTACTGGCGATCTTGATCGTTATTGCTATCAGTTTTGGTGCTTTAGTAGAAATTACCCCTCTTATTTTCCAAAAGCAGACGACTGAACCTGTAGAAAACCTACGCGTTTACTCTGCTCTGGAAATGGAAGGTCGTGATATTTATATCCGCGAAGGTTGTAACGTATGTCACAGCCAAATGATTCGTCCTTTCCGCTCTGAAACTGAACGTTACGGTCACTACTCTGTAGCGGGCGAAAGCGTTTGGGAACACCCATTCCTATGGGGTTCTAAGCGTACTGGTCCAGATCTAGCGCGTGTTGGTGATCGTTACTCTGATGAGTGGCACCGTGTTCACCTTATCGACCCTCGTGAACTTGTTCCTGAATCAAACATGCCTGGTTTCCCATGGCTTGCTGAGAATGTACTTGATGGCAAATTGACTCAACAGAAGCTTGAACTCTTCCGTAATCAATTTGGTGTTCCTTACACAGACGAACAAATTGCTAACGCTAAACAAGATGTTGAAGGAAAAACAGAGATGGATGCAATCATCGCTTACCTTCAATCGCTTGGCCACGCAATGAAATAAGGAATAATTATGGACATTATTACATTTCAAAGTGTTTGGACTGTTACTGTTTTTGCTTGCTTCATCGGCATCGTTTGGTGGGCATACGGCAAGAATCGTAAATCACGTTTCGACGAAGATGCGAACCTAGTGTTTGCAGACGACGAGCCGGCAACAAGTTCTAAAAATCAAGGAGTGACAAAGTAATGAGTACATTCTGGAGTATCTGGGTTAGTGCGATTACGATTGGTACCCTAATTGGTTGTGCTGTCTTGCTTCGTTGGTGTTTTAAAGATCGAACTGGCGTAGAAGAAGGTCATGATATGGGCCATGAATACGATGGTATTCGTGAGCTTAATAACCCACTACCAAAATGGTGGACATACCTTTTCATCAGTACGATTGTGTTTGCAGCGGTTTACCTTGCTCTTTACCCTGGCCTTGGCAATTTTAAAGGTCTACTAGGTTGGACAAGTTCAAACCAAGAAGTTCGTAGTATTGAAGAGTCTCGCTCTTCGATTGCTGCGGCTCAAGCGAACAAGCAGTTAGACGAGTACGCGAAAGAGCTTGATGACGCCAACACCTATTTTGGTGAAGCATTCAAAAAGCTAGCTCACGACGAAAATGGTTTACGTTCTGTCCCTGACATTGCATCAGATGCTGACGCAATTAAAGTGGGCCAACGTTTATTCTTGCAAAACTGTTCTCAGTGTCACGGCTCTGATGCTCGTGGTCAAAAAGGTTTTCCTAACCTAACTGATGACGCATGGCTATATGGTGGTGAACCACAAGCTATCGTGACAACAATCATGCATGGTCGTGTTGGCCAAATGCCAGGCTGGAAAGATGCACTTGGCGAGCAAGGCGTTAAAGAAGTGGTTAGCTACACGCTTAGCCTTTCTGGACGTAGTGTGAATGCTCGTGAAGCTGAAGCTGGTAAAGCACGCTTTGTTGTATGTGCTGCATGTCACGGTACAGATGGTAAGGGTAACCCTGCTGTAGGTGCACCTGACCTGACTGACCGCGACTGGTTGTTTGGCGACTCTCGCGCAGCTGTGACGGAAACAGTAATGTACGGACGCTCTGGCGTGATGCCTGCTTGGAAAGACATTCTAGGCGAGGATAAAGTACAACTGATTTCATCATACGTGTGGAGCTTAAGCAACTCGGATAATAAGTAACATTTCAATAACAGCCTCTTTCTAAGAGGCTGTCTTTCCTTTATTTTATAACCCCTTCTTTTTATTCTTTTTTGAGATCTTTTTTATGGTAAAGCCTTGGTATAAACAGTTTTGGCCGTGGTTCTTAATCGCGTTGCCAGCGACAGTAGTTATTTGGACCATCATGACGGTTATTG
>NZ_JBFRSN010000940.1:0-552 GCF_041473595.1 Vibrio sp. 10N.222.46.A1 | reverse complement strand
CATAGCACCTTACTGTTAATTAGCAACACTGCGTTCTAATAAGTTTAAATTCCATTGATAAAGTAGGGATATTTCATTCTTCTATCATGGTTTTTGTTAACTTGAGCTAGTTTGGTGGATCTTTAAGACAGACCCTTTTTAGTAGGGGCGGCTGTATTACACGCAACATCAGGATGGTAAGTGACCATATTAAAATTAAATTGAAAGATAAATAGGATAACGAGCATGCTTTATGCCATCATAAAGGCATAGATAAGGGCAATGGATGATATGCCCAAATGATTGAGCTAGAAGCGGTCAGTGATGACGGTGTTCTAGAGTAAATTCAAGGCCTTTAGTTGCCTTGGAAAAGGTAATGTTATGACTGAAGAAGAAAGAATCGAACTGCAACAAAACAACCCACTGCATGGCTTAAAGCTTGAAACTATGATCAACGAATTAGTGGATCATTACGGTTGGGAAATTTTGGATGCAGCAATGCGCATGAACTGCTTTAACACTAAGCCGACAGTAGCAAGTGCCGTTAAATACTTGAAGAAAACAGAGTGGGCT
>NZ_JBFRSN010000939.1:0-1703 GCF_041473595.1 Vibrio sp. 10N.222.46.A1 | reverse complement strand
TTTAAGATAATTAATTTAATTAAGAGATGGACGAAATGAGTGAGTTGCTGTTGTTGATTTTATACTGTGCATTATTAGGCAGTGGTGTTGGTTTTCTTGCCGGGCTTTTGGGGATTGGCGGGGGGCTTATCATTGTACCTGTGTTAAGCAGTATTTTACTTCACTTAGAAGTTTTACCTGCTGACCAAGTGGTCGTTGCAGCGATTGCGACTTCTTTGGCATCAATCTTGTTTACCTCAACTTCTTCTGCGCTTGCTCACCACAAAAATGGCAACGTGCCTTGGGATTTGGCACCTTGGATCATGTTGGGTGTTGCTCTGGGTGCATTGATTAGTGGCTTTATGGCGGCTCTTTTACCGGAAAAAGTGGTTCGTATTGTGTTTGCCGTGAGTGTGGTTCTTATTGCGATCAAGATGTTCTTAAGCAGCAAAAATGACGCGCCTAAAGAACGAAAGCTACCGAACAAGGGCGTACTAACGGTTCTTACAACTATTACGGGCGGCTTGTCAGCCATGATAGGCATTGGTGGTGGGGCATTGCTGGTTCCACTATTGACGTTCTTCTCTGTCGATATGAAAAAGGCCATTGGTTGTGCGTCGGCTTGTGGCATTGTGATCGCATTATTTGGGTCTATCGGTTATATCACCTCGGGCAGCAGCCACTTTGCTCTAACAGAAGGTTTTGCTGGCTTTGTTTATTTGCCTGCGCTGCTAGGCATCGTGTGCACATCTTGGTTTACAGCTCCGCTAGGCGCAAAAGCAACTAACCATTTACCGGTTCCAACGATTAAGAAGATCTTCTCAGTACTGTTGGTGGTTATCGCAGCCAGCATGGTTGCTCGTTAATTAAAGAATTCAGTAACCTGTAACTGAATCAGTTTCTTTATTCATTAGACATTTAGGTGCGAAAAAATGCATGTAAATGTCTAATTGCGATCTGAGCCCTTCAATAACATGAGTTACTCCTTTTAATGCGTCATAGTTCATAATAAGGTTGTTCGCGTTTAATAAATATTCAAATGTGGTCAAGTACTTATCTAAAGGAGCGAGTGATGGCACGAGAAATTTCATTTAAGGGCAACGGCCCACGTTGGAACGTGGCTCTATCAATGATAATAAGTTACGTGATCGCATCTTTAGCTATCAACTTGTTTTATCAGACTGAGATCCAGTTTTTCCCTTTTGTTACTTCTATCTTAATCATGATCGCTGTCTATGCTTTGATCTCCAAGTTCACCCGAAGACATTTATCTTTAGTTGGTGAAGACATACATCTACATGACGTTAAAGCGAACTTAGTGATCAAAAACTCTGTCTTTTCTCGTCAGTATATTCAGGTTAAATCACTGACTAAAACTGGCTATTACAAAGTGAATGTTCACAAAGGACAGGTTGATAAATCTGATTGGGAAATGCTGTTAAGCAAGGCCACACAGCAAAACGTTTAACGCTAACTCTTCATGGAATTCATTAATGTCAGGGTGTTTTATCAACAGTATTATCTTGATAAAACATTGTTATTTAACCCAATTCACTGCTATAGCTAAATGTATCTTGTTTGATTCAACGGAATGCTATCAATGAGTGATTTATGGATCCTTTAACGCAGGGCGTGTTAGGCGCTTCTTTGGCACAGTCAGCAAGCAAAAAACAACATTTGGCTGTTGCAGGTGTATTAGGGCTACTTTCTGGATTGGCTCCAGA
>NZ_JBFRSN010000938.1:0-3682 GCF_041473595.1 Vibrio sp. 10N.222.46.A1 | reverse complement strand
CAACACGAATGTCGAGGCTCAAAGTATCTTTATCTATATTGTTACTGGACGTCCCTAGCTCACTGCTCTTCGTTGTTTTCAGCAAACTTAGATGGCGACATGCCAAAGTGATGTTTAAACCTTTGACTGAAATAGGAAGGGTCATTGAAACCAGAATCAAACGCGACGTCTGAAATCCTCTCTCCCGCAAGTAGCCGCTCGCACGCATGCTCCAAACGTACTTCATTCAAATGCTCTTTAAAGGTCTTGTTATAAGCCGATTTAAAACGTCTCTGTAAGCTTCTCTCTGACATGAACAAGTACTTAGCAGCATTTGCAGTACTGAACTCTGCATCGGCGTAGTTTTCACTTACAAGCTGTGACACTCTGTTTTTCCACTCTTGCTCAGCACTTAACCTTTGTTGCTCCGTCGCTGAAACTGTAAGTTTAATGGTCTCAATCTGTTCAATTGTGCTAGCTTCCAAATTATCTAACACTTGATATTCAATCGGCCACGAAAGCTGCACCTTATTTTGAGAGTCCGAGACAAAAGCATTCAGTTCACCACCGCTCTGGTTCATCAATAATGGCAACTTTTCGATGTTTAGGTCGGTCGATTTTCCAGTATTGTCATTAATGCTTGAAGTCAATTTAGGGAAAGGCATTCCATGGTCTCGGATCGTCACAACAAGGTGCCCTTTAACCTCTTCAACCAATACCACCATACTCTGTGACTTAAAATTTCTCTTAATGATGCTAGCGACTAGACTGTTGAAAATAATATCAAGATTAAAATACAGCAAGGAGACGTGTCGTTGTTTAGTGTCAACTTTAATATCCAGTTCAATACCAGCTTTGGCTAAATCGTCCTGCCAAGCTTTGAGTACAGCTTCTAAGATTAAAATTATATCGTAACAAACCTTTCCCTTCCCTTGTGGCGTGTTACTCAACTGAGCCAAGCCATTTTTCAATGTCAATATTGGCGACTTACCTTGTTCATCATTCCAATTTGGGATCATAGCTGCGATATGATTAACTTCAGAAGAGAGTTCATTAGCAGTATGTGTGACAAGAGCACTCTTAACTGACAACTGTTTTTTAAGCTGTTGATTAGTCGTTAGTAGTATTCGGCTTTGATGCCTCAGTTGATCTGTCTTTAATGCAACTTGCGCCTTTAAGTGCCTGTTGGCGAAAGTGACGTAACGTGATCGCCAAAAAACCAAAGCAGTCACTACACAGATAAGTAATATAAGAGAGCTTGCTGCTGCCCAATTACTCAGATACCAAGGTTCCGCAATAGAGAAGCTTTGGTTCGTTGACGTAAAGCGATAATGGGAGTCCTTAACGGGTTTCACTTCCAACGTATAGTCCCCAGGAAGAAGGTGATCGAGTGTTAGTACCCCCCCTTCAAACTCACTCCAAGGTTCATTGTCGCTTAGTCGATACTCCATTGCAGGCGTGTATGTCGCTGGTAAAATTCCAATCTTAAAACCGATTGATGAGCCATAAGGAATTTCATCTAAATCAGCCGTCTTGCCACCAAGTGATACTATCTGATGGTCGACACTTATCTTGCTCAGCAATGCACGGCTATGAGGTGTTGTTGATACCAATAGCTCATTAGCTAATGCACTCACCACGCCATATCTTGAGCCGAAGATAAGCCTAGTAGACTGGCTACCTTCGCTGTAAAACGGAGCACACGCACCTGCAGCCAATTCATTGGTGATCAAGCCAAATGGTGAGCCGATATGTTTATGCAGTTGCCCATCCAATCCGTAATAGCTAATACCTTTCGAAGAGCCTAACCACATCCCATTATCGTCGCTAATTAAACATTTAGGACTGATATTTTCCTCAACAAGAGTGACCTCTTGAATAATAGAACTGTTATTAGGGATTCGATACACACCATAGCTACTCGCAAACCACTGGGATCCATCTTTTGCTTTTTCAATATCGACCACTTTGCCAAGCCGCTCGCTTGAATGACTAAAGCTAATTCTCTCATCAAGAAAAGAGTAGAATCCGTGATCAGTACCAACATAAATACGACCTTGTAAACCTATATTGAGAGCGGTGATCTTTGCTGGCAAAAATTTATCAACTAACCAGTCGGTGCCATAACTGGTCAACTTATTGGTTTCGATAGATAACGAATAAAGGTTTTGTCCCGAGGTCATCCAAAGCATGTTATCCGCTTCAAATGCAAAGTTTTCAACGGGTACACCTTCAATCGCTCTTGGTAGATCGACCTTTTCAGCCTCTAACGTATCAGTATTGAAACTAAGAATACCTTCTGCAGTCGCCAACCAAATTGAAGAACCAAAGATCTCAAAATCCTGTACTGGGTTAGAGTAAACACGAACGGGGTTATCTTCACTTTGAGAATCAACCAAATAGAGCCCCCTGGAAGAAGCAACCCAAGACAGTTGATCGCGAACAAGCTGTACTTTGTTTATCACCACACTACTCGAATGCATCCCCATTCCCGTTAATGGCGTTCTTGAGAATGTCCTGCTGAACAGTGAAAAGTATCGAATTCCGTTATTGGTCGCGACCCACATTCCACCAGCATGGTCGTTAATTAACGAATATATTT
Source organism: Vibrio sp. 10N.222.46.A1 (assembly GCF_041473595.1). Classification (NCBI taxonomy): domain Bacteria; kingdom Pseudomonadati; phylum Pseudomonadota; class Gammaproteobacteria; order Vibrionales; family Vibrionaceae; genus Vibrio; species Vibrio sp. 10N.222.46.A1. The sequence goes on along the minus strand of NZ_JBFRSN010000938.1, from coordinate 1,101 downwards.
TTTCACCCGGTAACGAAAAGTCTTGATTATCGGCTTGTTCAAATCGTGTAATTTTCCCTGTAATAAAGTTGTAGCTGATAAGACCATGCTCAGTCCCAATCCAGTATTGATCGGTTGTTTCAGCGAGAGAAAGAACATGCGAACCACGCACCCACCTTTCTTTCTTAGGATTTGCAAGATCTATAATCACTGCACCATTCAATGTACCAATGACTAACTCACGTCTTGCCATCGAAAAATACAGCGTCTCTATATGATTTTTTTCTGATGCACCGATATGAGTAAATTCTTGGCTATCAGAAAGGTACACTCCGGAACTGGTCGCAAGCACCCATTTTGACAGCACCCGCTCAGCATCGTTAATCGCAATATCGCTGCTATTGTTATGCCGATACAATTTTAGAAGCGAGTAAGTGCTAAATTCTAAAGATTGAGTATTGTACGTATAGAAATTACTGCCATCTGTAACCCAAATATAATCACCGGAAGCACCGATATTCGCGATCTCAGCCCCTGGGCTTAAACTAAATGCAAGTGCGTTGCCGATTCCTGGGCTATGTCGGTACACCTCATTATCAAAGAAAGTCCAAAACTCATCGTTAAGAAACGCGACTTTCTCTGAAGAAAATTGCAAAAGGCTACCTTTTCGAGGGAATAGGGTTCTGCCATCATAAAAAAGTATTTTTCCATGCACATCATGAACCCAGAGTCCGCCACCTTCACCTAAGTACAGATTTTTTGCCGCAAGGAAGTTCCCTTGTGCTTGAACGGGCAAAGGGTAGAAAACGGAGGGTGATGTATTTACCGCAAGAACGCTAAATGAAATGCTCATTAAGATGAACATTTTGAAAATAATTCGATACAACTTTTAATCCTGAACAGCAACAACACATGAAATATTGGTTCTCACAACGCTTGTTGCTGATTAACCAAAAAGTGAGTTTTTTTGTGCTTATTATTATCTTTCTATTTTAGCTGAAATTGACAAAGGAGAAAGGAGGTTTGATATTTGTTGGAAGGTTTTATCTTAGCGGTCACGAAAATGCCGCAAAAAGCGGCATGATTCATCAATTAACGAGAGCAAAGTGTCGTAAAGAATAC
>NZ_JBFRSN010000937.1:0-5618 GCF_041473595.1 Vibrio sp. 10N.222.46.A1 | reverse complement strand
GTCTGTCGATAGAATTACAACCTGGTGACTTGCTGTTGGGAAGTAGTTCTCAACCAGCTTATCACGGTGGTGCGAATCCAATCGGCCAAGCGGCGTATCGATAATAATTGGCAATTTACGGCCTGATGTTTTACCTAGCGCTTCAAGGATAGAAATAGCGTAAATTTGCTTTTCACCAGCTGACATCGCTTTACGATTGATCTTAATACCGTGCTCGTCGATTAACTCAACATCAAATGTTACTGGATTAATCGTAGCTGAGATTTTTAAATCTTCTTTTCGTGCAAGATTTTTATATGAAGCCACAAATTCGGATTCAAGTTGTTTTACGCGAGCTTTAGTTAACTGCTCTGAAAACCTATCTAGAAGTAGCATTGCATTTTGGGCATTTGCGACGCTACTGTCTTTATTTGCCTGCTCTCTATTTTTGTCATGAAGCTTTTGAATTTGTCTCGCTGTTTCAAGCGCTAGTCGAAGCTCTCGTTTCGCATTTTCTAATAAGTCATGGTACTTAATAATCAGTTTTTCTTTCTTTTTATCAAGATCTCGTACATCAGAAAATAGTCCTTGGACCTGCTCTTGCTCTGGAGCACGTGCAATGTTGTTGGATGCATTATCAATGTCATCTTCAACTTGTTTTAAGCGAGTTCTAGCTTCATCAAACCGGCGGAGTGACTCTGAGGATTGCTGGTTTACTTGGTAGTCTATGGTGGCGGCCTGACGGTCAGATATATCAAGCAACAGACTTTGCTGAGAAATATCACCTAAATGGTCTGCGAGGCTATCTGTGATGGCTTCCATTGCAGCTGGAGCCGACCCACTTAGGTTGAAGGATAGTTTAGCTCGTAGTGTCTCAAGGAATGAATCTAGTTCTTGGCCAAAGTTTTGTTTTTGTTTGATGCTCTGTTCTTGCTTGATCTTCTCAAGTAATGAAAACATTGTATTTGGAGCAAGTGAAAACGGTAAGCTAGTTTCCATTTCCATACGGATCTGTTTTTCTAACTCGACTTTCTCTTTTAGTAACTCATCAACTTTTAGTGTTTCGGCTTCACGGGTTTTCGCCCATGCGCCACCACTTTGTGAAAGTTTGTTCTCTAAGTTGAGAATGTCATTTGATGTGAGCTCTATTTGAGCGTCAACAATATCCGCTTCTCCACGTAGCCTTTCTGAATTACGCTCATGTTCGATACGCTTGGTATCGAGCGAATCCATTTCTTCGCGGATTGATTGAGTAAGCGTTGAGGAGCCTTGTTTCTTTAGGTAAATACTTAAATCACTCTTAAGCTTCCCAATAACATCTAGCCCTAGTAGGCGACGAACTGCCGTCTTTAAAACCTTCCCTGATTCATCTTCAGCCAAATCAGCGATTTTTTCACCATCAAAGAAGAAAAGATCAGCGATGCCAGTTGGGATTAATTCGTTTAAGAAACCTTGGCATTGTTCGTAATTGAGCTCGGGAATGGGAAGGCCATCTTTTTCGAGGGACAAATTGTCCTTCTTGTCTTTTTTCCAACCACGAATAACTTTGTATGTGTTTTCTTCACCGTTTTGGCTGTATTTAAATTCCAGTTCAATAGATGCATTGTCTTGAACACCACCGTGCCCAACACCCTTATGGATCAAATCACCTAAAGCTTCAATATACTCGCCATTCGACATCAATTGGCCAAACGATTGACGACCAAAAAGAGCCAAACGAACGGCAGTTAGAATTGATGTTTTACCTGCACCGTTTAAGCCACCGAATAAAATGATCGGGCGTTCGGTGCCTTCAATAGCGCCGTTTAAACTAAGACGAGCAGGCGCCGGACGTAAATCTATTTCGTGGTATCCACGAAATACTCTGAAGTTGTTTAACGTTAATTTAGTAATCAGCATGACTTTAATTAAAACTCTTTTAGTAGCTGCTTATCGATATCAATCAATTGTTGATTGTAACGGTCAATTTCTTGCTGGTGAATATCAAACTCTGCCTTGCTTTGTAGTGAGGCATGCTTTTGTTTGATCTCTTCAAGGCTTCCCCAGTCTTGCTTCAGTAGTGAAGCAATCTTATTGTTGATTCCGCTACGTCGACTTAGACCTTCCATTGAGACTTCAAGCTCAATTAGCTTCATTATCATTTCAGGTGCAATATCGAAATCTTCACTTAGCTCGTTGATAATTAGGGCATCATCTTTACCAAAACTTGCATTGTCGTCATAAACCCAATCAAGATCGTAGCCATAAACCTCATTGAAAATAGTCGGTAGGGAGTCATCCCAGTCAGGCTCGTTTGGATCGTGGATCCATTCTTGGCGAATAGCATGTAACTCTGGAACTGTTATAAGCTCAATTTCACGACCTTCAGATTTGTATTTCTTATCGAGCTCCAACAATTCACGCAACCACTGGCGACGATATTTTAGCCAGTAAGGGCCGGGAATAAATCGGATTAAATGCCAAGCAAGTTCTGTAGGATTCGGGTGAGCAGGGGTGCTTTTAACTAACTGATAGGAGTAGTGTTCAAGCAAGTGACCGTCTTGATACAGTCGAACCTGGGTTCCATCATCAGAAATTTCAAGGTGTTGCCCTTCGCCAAGAGTAATGCTACTTTTTACATCCTCAAGAGTTTTTAGCTCGTTACCTTTGTATGATGCTTGGTTTGTCACTTTCCCTGTACGACGCTTAAAGTTTCGGTATTCATCCTTATTTTTTGGAATCCCCGTTTCAGCGAGCATATCTCTGAATTCTAATAAAGGTGACATCCAAGATTCACCGTTTTGAATCAAACTTTCCATAGCGCGGTCTTTAGTTACCACGGTACATGTCCAGCATCCAAAACGAGAATTACCACAAGATGGGGTGGTTTCGTCAATAACCATTGGGCATTCCCCCTGGCCTGAAGAGTCTTTATAAAGATTCCAAAGAACTAAGTTTTTCCCTCCCCAAGGGTTTTCCCACTCAAGATCGTACCGATTGCTCCAGATGTTTTTGATGCCATAAGGTGTTTTTTCGGTTGTTAGATGGCAGAGCCTTAAAATTTTCCACACGTCATCCACACCCCAAGTATCGATGGGTGTAAAGATAAACGCATTGGAAAGAGTTGTATGGCGAGCCAGACGAGAGCCGTCAATTTTATGCTTTGCAATTACTTGAGCACGAGAAGCACTTTCATCACTACGCGAACCTAAAACCACAATAACTTCATCAAACTGAGATACTTTAGATTTTATGAAATCACTGACAGGGTTTATTTTCATTCGCTCTGTACACCATCGGAAAGAACGTGTGGGTGCAGGGTAACCTTTGCCTAATAGACTAGACCAAAAGGTTTGAGAATCTTCAGGGACAACTTTGTGACAAGTGATCGGCAGGTTGTCTCGCTTGGCCCCTTTGCTAATAGCGTCTAAAGAATTGTTAATATGATTAACAACCACAGGGGTTTCGACAAGCGTATCGGAGGTCACAACAAAAACAGGTTTTGAGCGTTCTTCCTCTTTAAGGCCAAGTAGTGCCATGTAGATCAAGGTCATTATTGCAGATGAGTCTTTACCTCCGCTGTAACCAATCACCCACGGTCTTTTATCTGCACAATAGACGCGTTGGACGTCAGCAATATAGTGACTGAGTTTATTGTTTGCGAAATCTTCAGTGTTGATAAATTCTTGATATTCTTCGGCGAGATCTTCCGCCAATTGTAGCTCGTGTATCATGATAACTGCTTCTCTAGAGCTTTTTCTTCTGGGGTTAGTGGTAACCCCAGTTCAATTTTTAGTGCGTTGGCAGTTAGCTGAATATTCATTGTCGACTTACTCAGTTTGCCATGGTTCATACTGCGTTTTATCCATTCAGGATTGGTCTTTAACCAGTCTACGTCAGCTAGTTTTTGTAATTTCTTTTTCCAATCTTTAGGCTCTTGGCACAGAAGGTGTTTTCCTAATACGCCAATTGCATGTAAACCAACACCGTGTGCATGCAAGTACTCTTGACGAAGTTGTGCTGGTGAAATTTCTTTATCGATAACTAGTTGCCAATCTTTGATGTACCGTGTCACTTCTTCCCAAAATTCCGCAGCTAATTTTTTTTCTTCTTCGGTAAAGCCGTCTTTTGGTCCTTTGCTTAAAAGTGCTCTAGTAGATTGCTTTATGCTACTTAAGGTAAAGAGCTTATTCGATTTAGGACTGATGTTGGATTTTTCCATTTCGGTTAGACCAACAAATGGCTTTATATTTTTTGCCAATTCCCTTGCTAGTTCTGAACTTTCATCACGATGATCGTACAACGTGCCCAACGATGGGCTTGGTTTAACCGCATATTTATTTAAGTCCGCGAACATTTGTTGGCTGCGGCCCAAACCTTCATCAATGAAAAACAAAACAGGGATATTGTCTTGGCCTAAATCAGGGTTTTCTCGAAGTGCTTCTTCAATCGCTTTGCGTCGGTGTTGCCCATCATTAATCAAAATTTGAGCATCCATAGGGATCTTAAGTGTTCCTAGATTTGGTGCTCCATCATGATCATCGAACGATATATCAACACCTACCGATGCGGTCAAAGCGGAGAAGACGTATTCTTTGGGATTGTCTAACAAGTATTTGACCATCTCAGGAATACGAGTTTTATTTAGGGTTCTTTGAGCTCTCAGCTCGGGTGGAACGTCATCTTCGTTGTAGCTGAAAATTTTAGGGATAATCCTAAGAGGGCAAGTCGCAATATAGAAGGGGCGTCCTGCTTGAATACCTCTAACGGCAGGGAAAGAGTAACAGTAGCCTGAATCCTGATTTAGCATATTAGCCTCTATATATGTCATTTTAATATGACATATATATTAGTCGGTACGTTATTTTTTGACAAACTAAAGTTTGAGTTTGTTATGTTAGGGCTGGTTTTGTGCGATAAATAACATGAGTATGCCAAAATTAGCGTCGTATTTTACAGCGATGTAATTGAGATTTCCATGTTTTACCTAATTTTTATGAAGGTTTCTTCGTTACCAGATTGAAGCCTTTAATGTGCTTATTGTGTTTACCCAGTAGCGCTTCAAACTCTGCTCTGTTCATTTGCGCTTCTTCGTTGGAATCATAATCCATTAGCAACGCTAAACGCTGGTCAAAATTTTTCTGTTTTTTATACTTCTTATCGTTAGTTTGTATGTATAAGTGTTTGTTGAGTAGTGGCGGCCTACGCTGTTCATTTACGTAATCGAAGAAGTCGATGTCTTGCTCAGCCATCTTGATTTTTATACGCTCAGTTAAAAAGGGCACCGACTTTTCAAAGGCATCATAAGCGGCTAGGGTGAGTTTTCCTGATGTGATGTGAATCTTTATGAGATCAATTTCGTCACCTAGTTCGCCATACATTTGCAACCCTGAACCTACGTATACTCGTAGCAGTAGTGGTAAGTCATCGATAAGGTCTCGATGTAGGATCAGTGAGTGCCCTTCGTTTAGCAGGCTTGCTGGTAGTTGGCCGTGTGCTTTCTCGCATTGCTGATGAATTAAGTCGGTGTCGGCAATCGCAAACAGTAATTCCGCAGCTAGGTTGATTGCGGTTTTGTAATCATCAAACAAGGCTTTGATGTCGCGCTTTAGGGGTTCTGGTTGCAGCGTATAGGGTTTTCTTTTTTCAAACAGTCCCAT
>NZ_JBFRSN010000936.1:0-2782 GCF_041473595.1 Vibrio sp. 10N.222.46.A1 | reverse complement strand
TGGATATGAGCTTGCCAAAAAGTCTCGGGGTGCTGTTTTTCTTTTTTAGAACCAACTTCCGAAAGAGGGAAGCCCGTTTTGATAGAGACCTGTTCAATGGTGTCGGCAAGACTTTCATTGTCGAATTTCACAACTAGCTTTTCGGTGGCAAAGAGAACTTTGGCTTGAATAACACCTTCAATGTTACTAACAGCTTTCTCTATTTTTTTAGCACAAGCTGGGCAGTCCATTCCTGAGACCAACCAACTTTTAGAAAATTGGGCATTTAAAGTTTGAGTAGAGGACTGACTGTCTTCTTCTCCACTGTCTGAACCACAACAATCATCTCCTGACGATGAAGACGCAGTAGCAGAAGAGCTGCAACATGAAGATGAAGTACCTGCTGCGGTAATGCTTGAAATTTTAGGGCTAGAGCAACTTGCTCCAGTCGCTTGTGGTTGAACGTCCACTTTTGTTGAGCGGCACGCTGCGTGTTTTGCGCACATAATGTATCTCCTTAATACTCAAAAGCCTTGAGGTTATTGCTCACTCATGAGCAACAGAACCTTAAGTACAACAAAAGTATAAACCTTGGAGACTACTCCAAGGTCAAGAACAAATTGTCCAAAACCAAGAAGAAATTTACAAACCAACTAATCTATATTGGAGTGTCGCTGTTATTGCGACTTGAGCTCTTTACACTCTTCTCTGTTCGCCGATACATCATCAATAAGAACTGCATCATGTGAACAGAATGGTTGTGTATTCAAGCTGACTATCGACACATCGTCTTCTACAGGATCAACTTGGGAACCTTGCATAAGCTCGGCAATATGATAGCGAAGCACTAGGGTACCGAGTATTCCGAACAAAACATTGCCCAAGGCTTGCCCATACAGCACACCCAATGCGCCATACCATTGCGAGCCTAAGTAAACGAACGGCAATGTACCGAGAGTGGCTTTACCCAGATTCAGTGCTGTCGAGTAAAGCGGTTTACCTAAGTTATTAAAAGACGTGTTGGCAACAAACAGTGCGCCGTTGAAGGTGAAGGTCAACGCTACATAGGTACAGAATGCGGCAACAATAATTGCTGCATCACCTTGTAGACTAAAGCCTTGGATCACATAGTCTTGGACAAAGTATAAGAGAATACAAACGGCGATGGTGTACGCCGTAGTAACCAACAATGAGTTGTTGAGTGTTTCTTTTACTCTATCCATTCGTTCTGCACCAAAGTTTTGCCCAATGATAGGGCCCACAGCGCCAGACAAAGCAAAGATAACCGCAAAACAAACCGGCGTCAGACGACCTATCACAGCAAAGCCCGCGACAAAATCCTCTCCGTATTGTGCAATCCCCGTCGTTACAATCGCATTACCGATAGGCGTTGCGGTATTGGTGATAATAGCAGGCAGCGCAATAGCCAATATTGGTCGAATATTAATGCGCCATTGTACAAGAGAAGGGGGAGCCACCAGTTGGTGACTGCGAATCAAAGGGTAAAGCGAGAAAAAGAGCACCGAAAAACGAGCAAAGACAGAAGCGATAGCCGCCCCTTCGATGTTCCAACCAAAACCAAAAATAAACAAAGGGTCGAGAATCGCGTTAACAATACCGCCCGACAAGGTCGCCCACATCGAACGTTTGGCATCACCTGCAGCTCTCAAGCCTGCACCCGCAGCCATCGCTAGCGCTAGAAATGGCCCGCTTGGCAATAAGATTTGCAGGTAAGCTTGCGCCCGCTCTGCGGCAACCCCCTTTGCACCAATCGCAGCAAGTAGCTCTGGGATATAGGCGAACATCACCGCAGTAATCGTCAAACTGATGACAAAAGCAGTCAGCATAATACTAGTAGCGAGGTTTCGAGCGTGTTCTTGATTCTTTGAACCAATAGCTTTGGAAACCAACGCACCCATAGCAATAGAAGTACCGATCGAAACGGAGGTAGAGAAAAATGTCAGTGTGCCTGCAAAACCAACAGCCGCGGCCAATTCGACTTGTCCCAACATACTGATGAACAACATATCGAGTAAATCGACCACGAATAACGCCATCAAACCAACAGAGCCAGCCCCCGACATCACCAATATGTGGCGCATCGTTGAACCTTCTACAAACTTCGCAGTTTGATTTGACATGAAACCTCCAAAAGTTGGAACACCACAAAATAAAGCTCTATAAGCTAGTCAGCCACAAACTAGGGATCTACAAAAAAGATCCACCAAGAAAAGCTCTACAAAGAAAAAAGGCGCTAGTGCGCCTTTTCAATTGAGGGTATTGAGAAAAATAATCGTTCTTAACACACCACTATACATGATGTTTAAAACTATACCTGATGTTTAAAGCATTCATCTAAGTTCTTGCCGATTGCTCTCAAAACATCGGTTCGAGTAATCATACCCACTAGCTTTTTGTTATCGAGTACCGGATAAGCTTTGGGTTTTCCAACTTGCATCATATCTGCCAATTCAATAATGGATAACTCAGGTGATACCGAGAGAACTTCTTGGTACATACAATCACCTACAATATGCGTGTCTTGGCAGAAATAGCTCACCTTCACTAACTTCTCGAGTAAATCTTGTTCAGAAAGGAAACCAATCACTTGTTCATTATCATCAATGACTGGACCACCCATATGATGGCTGCGCATTACTCTGTCTAACGCGAGACTTAACGGCATGTCAGGAGTGAATGTCACAACCTGCGGCGTCATGTAATCTTTCACTTTAATAGAATGCATTGCGTTCTCCCTAAAATACGTTTTGTTATCGATTTTTCTATCGTGTTACCTTAATTG
>NZ_JBFRSN010000935.1:0-2343 GCF_041473595.1 Vibrio sp. 10N.222.46.A1 | reverse complement strand
GCCAATAGCTTTCCATGGGTGCATTACCACGGGTTGTTTCGATGACACTCACCTGAGGTGCGCTTTCGACGCGAGGAAAGAAGGGATGCGCAAGCTCGAGCTGTCCAAATCGCTCTGCAATCATCAAGTGTTGTTCTGGTGAGAGTACTTGATCACCTAGGAAGATTACTTGATGGGTAATCAGCGCCTGATAAACCTCATCGAGCTCAGTCACACTGCATGTGGCGAGATCGACTCCATGGATTCGCGCACCGATATGAGGGGTAACTTGTTCTATTTTCAACATACTTTCGCTTATTGATGATGTGACATTTCAGAGTCAATTTGGATACTGACTAGTAAACCGGACAAATACGCCATTTCTTTCAATCCTACTCGCTATAAAAGCAAAAAGCAGTTTTCCGATTAATATCAATGATCTTGTCTCGCCTAAAACATTAAAGCCTCAGTCTTCAAGCTGTTGAGAACAGCGTCAATACTGAGGCTTTGAGTTCGTTTAATTTCTATCTTTTAGCTGCTTACTTAAGATATCGACTAACGAGTCGTTGGTTTAACCATTTGCCATTGAGATAACGCTTTGTCGGCAACATTGCACTCCTGCATATACAAGCTTCTCCAACGGTGCGCCGCACTGTAGGTCACTTTAGATACATCGCCTGCAGTAATACAAAGGTTAGAACCCACCAACTGAACCTGTTTGTCCTCTGTAAACTCAAACGTTTGGAACTGAGTGGCTTTCAAAAATGGTTCGTCGATGTGGCAGCGTTTTAACATCAGCGAATTGTAAGGTAACGAATTATTATTAACGCCCATAACCGTGACACATGCCTCGAAAGCCGGAAAGAACAATGCCCCGTCATCTCTATGGGTCACCGCCTCATCAGCGTACAAGCCTTCTTTGCAATTGTGCGTCAATAACGGCAAATCGAATCTTACATAGTCACCACTTCCAGCAACATCAATACAATAGCCGTCTTCCCTGTCTAACAGATCAACCAACTTTAAGTGTAAGCCCGTTTCCTTCCAATCTGCGTTTACTGGGACAGCAAACAACAGCGATAGCAACGATATCAGCCCCAATGGTAATGCAGGGGATGGTTTTTGATACATTTTAGTGTCCTTCTAATGTCGCCTTTATAAGGCAGTGATAGATTTGGCGTAATCCAACATTTCGTCAAAATATGGGTTGTAGGTTAACCTTGCATGAACCTTCCCTTCTTCCTTGTATCCCCAAGCGGAATACCATGGTTCATCACTATTTAAACAAGCTTCATAATCAAGAGGATCGGTACTGTTACGACACATTGGGAATTTACCATTAGCGCCATAATAGAAATTATCTTCACGGTATAACAAACTCATGTGAGAGAAGTTACTGATGCGTTTTGACGGCACACGACTGTCGAAATGGACAACGCGTTTATCTAGCGTATCTGGTTTATCTCCAAACCAAATAAATCGGCTGTTTGCATTGGTAAACTGCGTTTCAAACAGTTTAAGGACTTCAGTAACATTAACGACACTGTCATCTTGAGTGACGGCTAAAAATGCTGGCCTGTCGAATGGTTTTCTTTTTAGAGATTTTTGAACCTCGTAGCTAGTCCAGTAATACTGCGCAAAGCCATTCAAAGGTACGCTATTGTATTTCATTAGATTGTTGTGATTTTGCGGATCGCCTTGGAACACCCAATCCACAAATAGAGCGCCAGCAGGTGCAAGGAAATCAATATCACTGTCAGATTTAAACGCGGGAGAAAACAGATACAGAGCCTCTATGCTTGGGTCGCTATTCGCATAATCCGTCACCAAATTCGCGCCAGTAGAGAACCCAGATAAAGAAACCTCCAGCCCCTCTTTCTGCATAATTTCAACTTGATTTTTAACCGTATTTTCCCAATCAGATATACTTATCGGCACTAAATCGGCCGGGCGACTGCCATGTCCCGGAAGCAACACACTACGTACTAAGTAACCGTCATCAGCGAACTCTTTAGCAACATCGACAAAAGACCATGGAGAGTCACCTAAGCCATGCACAAAAATAATGCCTTTTTTCACCGAATTTGCTTGGTTTGGCATGATTTCAAAAGGGGTATTATACGAAAGCTCCGCTGCATGATCGTCTTGCAAAAACACACGATTCTCTTCCAGCCAAGCTTGAATGGTTTGTTGATATTCGGAAAACGAATCAAACTGTTGCACTGGAAATGCACTTGCGGAGGTGTCATAGAGCGGATGATCATACTCCTGCTCGCTGCTAATACAGCCAATCAGCAATAAAGCACACACAATTAAAATAAGAGGCTTAAACCTAAATTTCATAAAAAACGACCTTTTGTACCT
>NZ_JBFRSN010000934.1:0-3943 GCF_041473595.1 Vibrio sp. 10N.222.46.A1 | reverse complement strand
ATATTGGATCTTTTTTGTATGTACTAGATGGAAATATCTAGTTAGCTTTCAGTAGGATTAGTTTCTTGCGGTTTTTAATTCACCACGTAACTTGAAGATTCCTTTTGGTGCCTTAGTCAATAAGATGCCACAAAGCAGAGGAATCATCATCACCAGTGACTGTTCAGACAGCACTTCTCCATTGATGTAGCAAGAGATCAGTAGTGCAACCACAGGGAAAATCAGGAAGCAGATAGACGCTTGGAACGGCGTCGAAACTTGTCCGAGTTTAAAGTAGGCAACAATGCCGCCAACACTCGCCACAAAGCCTAGGTAAACTACCGCTGAGATTGAATCCCAAGTGAAGGATTCAACATTCACGTTTTCACCTATCGCCGAAACGGCGAATAAGAATAGAGAAGCGATCAGACTTGGGACTGCGTTGTACGTCAGTACTTCGATGCCTTTACAGTGCTTTTGAACTAACACATACATAACAGCGTGTATTGCCACAGCAAGACCTAAGCAAACGGTACCAACTAGGTAGTCATCGCCACCCATCTGCATTTCATTACCGAGGATCAAACATAAGCTTACAACAGCGGTAGCCAAACCAAATATTTGGTGCTTAGCCAATCGTAGGCCTAGGAATAGGCCTGACATCAACATCACAGCGACCGGCATGTTAGCGAAGATGATCGACGCTAGACCAGAAGAGATGTATTGCTCGCCATAGATCATCAAAGTAAATGGAATCGCAAAGTACATCAGCGCAACAATCAGCAACCATTGACGCTTGCCTTTAGGAAACAGCAGTGGCTGGTTGAAGACTTTCGCTAATACCGCAAGCAGAGGTGCTGCGAGTAAAAAGCGCAATGCAGTAGCAAAAATTGGTGGGATAGAATGCAATGCCACTTCCATTGCGAACCAAGTGGTTCCCCAAATTAGGCAAACAGAGACAAAAAGCAAGATAGTTAGCGACTTCGAATTCATGGTGACTACTCATTAATAATTATTTTAAATCATCGGCTTGTGGCGCCTTAATGACGTGGCACAGTATAAGGAGGTCGTCGGAGAAAAATTTTGTCTTTTTATCTCTAATTGCAATTTATTATGGAAAAATAATCTCTAATGTGTCTATTTTTTAGAAAATAAATTCAATTTAGGTAGCTTGAGGAAAGGCATTGTTCTTTGTAAGGTTTAATTTCGTTTAAGAAACGATCAACTTCGCGAGTATGACTATTTGGCTTATTGCTGTCAGCGTAGCAACAAGAGGCGCCTTTTAAATCACTGTATAAGATGTAAGGCGCGTTATTATTCTCAGTGCAGTCGGTAGATTCATCTACGTAACAGGCTTAACTTGTTTGGACTGTCTTACTGCAAGGACAAGTTGCGGTAGCAGTGACATCACGATCATGCCTGTCATTAGCGAGTACTGGAGTGGGGTAAAGGATTCACCCATCAACATCATACCCGTCACAATTCCCGCAATTGGGTTAGCGATGCCACCGAAGGTGAAATCAACCACTGACATACGCTGTAGTAGCCACACATACATGCCGTAACCCAGGGCAGTGTTCAGGATAATCACCCAAACAAGTCCTATTGCGTTACGAGTATCGAAATGAGTCACAGCGTTAACATAAGGCTGTGGGTCGATGAGCGCATGAACGCCAGACGCGACAGATAAAATCGTACCGCCTAGAATCAGTTGCCATGTTAATACCTTCCACCAGTGCATGCGATTACCCAGTGACTTGGTAATGCTACTGCCGATAACGATACACATGATTGCAGCGAACATGGCGCCTAAACCTATTGGGTTTAATGCGATTTGACTTGGATTAAACAGTATCCACGCCAATGTGATTAATCCAACACCAGACAAGGCTTGAATCAATTGCGGACGCTGTTTCTTTACTACCCAATGGAAGATCATCGCAAACACTGGCACAGAGATCATACCTACACCGGAGATTGCCGAAGGCAACGTCAACGCCATCACGAAGATTAAGCTAAAGAAGGTCGCAATATTGATAAGACCCAATGTGAAAATGATCTGCCATTCGCCTTTTTGAGGCAGTGTCGGTTTTACTACTAGCAATAACAAACCAGCAGGCAACGCGCGCAAAGCACCCAATAATAAGGGGGGCCATTCCTGTAGCGTAAATTGCGTCACTGCATAGGTTGTTCCCCAAAAGAACGCGGGAATCATTGCTAATAATATGTTCATATGAAATATCTTTACGTTAAGATAATTGGTTGTATGAACTGTATACCTAGATCATATGGTTGTAAAGTATCTTTATGTTAAACTAGTTTGAATTAATCAGACTAATAACGGAGCGAGATCGCAAATGGATGCTATCGACCGCGTAGTAGAGCAATGGGCAAAGGAAAAGCCTGAGTTAGAAACTGAGCCAATGGCAATGATGGGCAGGATTATGCGTATTGCCAAGTATATGGAGACGCAAGTTGCCGAGCTTCATAAAAATTACGACATGAAACTTGGTGAGTTTGATGTGTTGGCAACGTTGCGACGTTCTGGGAAGCCTCATCAACTGACGCCATCAGAACTGATCGGATCGATGATGCTGACCTCAGGCGCAATGACCAATCGCCTTGATAAACTAGAAGCTAAAGGGCTGATCAGTCGTGAGCACAGCAAAGAAGACAGGCGCAGCGTGAGTGTTCTGCTAACCAAAGATGGTCTTATTCTGATCGACCAAATGATGACTGAACATGTCGAAATGCAGAAAAAACTGGTTAAGTCATTGTCTGCGAGCCAGAAGAAGAACACTAACCAACTTCTGAAAGCATGGTTGAGTGCTTACGAATAATTTTTAGGTGACGGAGTAGGGTACGACTATGGACAGTATTCAAAATAATACGGAAAAAACAGATATGCTTGAGAAAGTAGAGCGCGTTGTATTAATTAATGGATTGGAATATGAGGTTAGCGGAAATGTTCTTAATCTTAAGCTAGGCAGAGCGGGTGGAAAGGTAAAAATCAAATACGATTACGCGACGAATTCATACGTCTACAACTGTAATGAGTATGCTATTGGTTTTTCCAGTCTCATCTTCTTCGTTCTTTCGTTTAATACTCTGTATCAAGTTGATCACCAAGCATGGTCTGGTTATGTCGCGGGTTTGATGTTCGCTGGAGCAATATTCAATTTGATCCAATTAGTGCTATCTCACGTCCAAATGTTAGACATTAAAGCACAGCTAAGAGAAGTCGGTATCTACCTCAAGTCTGGCGCGTAAGAGCCTTTAGCATCTTGTGTATCGTGAACAACTGAACAACTTAGCCATTTCTGAGTAACGAGTGGTTAAGCCCTGCCATCGGTGGTTATATGCCCAAATAAGCAGCGTTAACACCAATTCTTAGTGCTGTTTTTACTTTCCTCTTACACACTTTTCTTATATCGAACCTAGTATCAAATTTCTCTTGGTTATACAGGCAAGCTTCTCATTATGAAGAACTTTTTCGATAGCGAGCTCATGCTCTCTAGCTCCTTGAACTTCGTTCTGCTGTCACTTGGACTAACGCTCCTCTTACATATTCCAATTTGGTGTGGATTCAACCTGAGTCGGCGAAAATGGAAGCGTATGGATTATTTATGGCCGTTTTTAGCGGGTATCGGAATGCTTGGTGCCGTGTCTGAGATTAGAGCGAAGGTGGCGGGTGATTGGGTTGAAACCGAACAAACCAGAGCGGTGGCGATTTTAGAATCGGTTCAGCAGTTCTCGTTGGATAAGTTGAGAAGTGATACCTGTACAGGTCAGCCATCTTTAGATAATTACGCTCAGTACCACGACGCGTGTTTGTGGTATTTGAATACGGCGATTACGTTTAAAGATATCGATTTCACCTTGTTACCTAATGCATCGGATTTTACGGTTCCTGCGCCTAGCGTGTCGTTAGTTGAAAGTGATGCGGTGTGGGTGGATGGTATGC
>NZ_JBFRSN010000933.1:0-1199 GCF_041473595.1 Vibrio sp. 10N.222.46.A1 | reverse complement strand
TTCTAATACCGTATTACTGATCGACATTTCAGTACTTCGGATAAATGGCCTAACTTTTCTTTGGTCTTGATAATATGGATATTCTTGAAACTCTTTATATTGTTCTTCATTTTGTAGCACTAACATACCTGAATTTACACTCGGTAATAAATACGCCCATCGACAATCAGTCGCTTCTTGTGACTGATGATCTAATAATAGAGCAGTAGTTTGTGCTAAAACTTTCCAATCTTCTTTTTTAACATCAACCTCTCCACAAAATTCAAGCCACTTTTCGCGCATTGGTAGACAATCTAACAATAAAAGTGGTCTCAAAGCTGATTTTGATTCAGGGTGTAAACTTAAAACATTAAAAAATTCATTTTTTAATGTTTTATCAATAATAGAAAGGCCATAAAGACCTATTCTTGGCATTTTCTTTTCACCTTCGTCAATACCTTTATGCTCCAACCCTAGCTTAGTTCCAATTTCTCTGAAAACCTCTAGGGCATTATCTCTACTAAGCCCATTAATCAATAAACCAGCCCACAACATACAAGGAAGACGGTCATTAACCCAAGACATAGAGTTTCGGTTTGGAATTTGATTAAATGGAGCAATTAAACTACTTCCTTTTTTTTGATGTGAGTCTAATTTTCCTTTATTTTTTTTCTTATTAGCCATTACAACTCCAATTATTTATAATGTAAAAGAGCAATATCAGACCTCAAAGCTGAACGAAAATTCGTACGTGCTTTCCAAATTTTATCTGCTTGTATTTTGGTATATTTTTCACCATCGCCAGGGTTATTTCCCAATTCTTTTCGTAGCGAATAATATGATTTAATTACATCCTTAGATAAAAACAATCCTGCTTCATTTTCTGCCCATAAATTTAACTCAGTTAACACATTAGCTTGCAGATCTTTTGAAATAATTAGTTCAGGAGCTTTTCTTTTCTGTATTTTTGAAACGATTAAAAAAGCTTTTGGATATAACTCAATTCGCTTTTCATACAACTTTTCAGTAAACTTATTTTTGATTTCCGTTTTAAGTTTTTTCTCAGCCATATTGTTTTGATACACATTCGTAACAAAACTAATCAAAGCAACAAAAAGTGATACGCCTCCTGCAATAATCGCAGTCATTAATTTTTCTGAAATTTCCATACTACCCTTTTTATAATTAACTTAAAAAACGTGCTAACGAATGACATGGAT
>NZ_JBFRSN010000932.1:0-3582 GCF_041473595.1 Vibrio sp. 10N.222.46.A1 | reverse complement strand
CTTGTTGCCTAGCTGCAACTCCAATTATTTTGAGTATAAGTTAAGTGGAAAGTAAGAATTAGAGCTTTTGGACACCTATGATCTAAAAGCTCTTTTTGTTTAGATTGCAGAGATAGCGTTATGTTTTCAAATCTAAGTAAGAGCGTTCGCCAATACATGCTGGTGACCTTCAATTACTGGAACTTCACCATTACTGATGGTGCACTTCGTATGCTGGTGGTCTTGTATTTCTATGACCTTGGCTACAGTTCGTTAGAGATCGCCTCACTGTTCCTTTTTTATGAATTCTTTGGTGTGGTGACTAACCTAATCGGTGGTTGGTTAGGGGCGCGTCTTGGCCTCAATAAGACCATGAATATCGGCTTAGGGATGCAAGTTGTCGCCTTGGGCATGCTCGCGGTGCCAACCGTAATGTTGACCATTCCTTGGGTAATGGCGGCGCAGGCCTTGTCTGGTATCGCTAAAGATCTCAATAAGATGAGTGCTAAAAGCTCGATTAAAACCTTAGTCCCAGATGAGCAGCAAGGTGCGCTTTATAAGTGGATTGCGATTCTAACCGGATCTAAGAATGCACTGAAAGGTGCCGGGTTCTTTATCGGTGGCTTACTGCTTTCGACGATTGGTTTCCAATACGCAGTGCTCGCGATGGCTGCTGTGCTGACCTTGGTCTTCATTGGCAGTTTAGTGAGCTTAGAAGCAGACATGGGCAAAGCGAAAACCAAACCGAAGTTTAAACAAATCTTCTCTAAGTCTGAATCCATCAATATCTTGTCGGCTGCGCGTATGTTCCTGTTTGGTGCTCGTGATGTGTGGTTTGTGATTGCTTTGCCGATTTATCTAGGCAGTGTGTTTGGTTGGGACCACTCATGGGTGGGTGGCTTCTTAGCGGCTTGGACCATCGCATACGGTTTTGTGCAGGGCATTGCACCTAAGATTACTGGTAAAGCACAAGGCAAGGTGCCTGATGGACATGCAGCGCTACTATGGGCGGGTGCATTGGCTATTGTGACTGCCGGTATTGCCTATGCGGTGCAAATTGGCTGGCAACCAGAGCTAGTTATCATCGGTGGATTGATGGTATTTGGTGCCATCTTTGCGGTGAACTCATCACTTCACTCATACCTGATTGTGAGTTACGCGAAAGGCGATGGGGTTTCTCTTGATGTTGGTTTCTACTACATGGCAAACGCGATGGGTCGCTTGATTGGCACGATATTGTCGGGCTTGGTATTCCAGATGGCCGGTTTGTCTGCGTGTCTGTGGGTATCCTTCGCATTCTTAGCGATAACGACGGTGATCTCTCTGCGTTTACCTAAAGTGCCTGAAACATCAACTGCATGAGCCTCATTTGTAAGAGTTAAAGTCGCATAACCTAGAGTCGAATGAGCTAAATTCGCGATAAGCATCTCCTTTAACAATAAGCTGACTTGGTATTTATTCCGGTCAGCTTTTTTATTGCTATAGTAGAATGATTGAATATTAATCAGGCATTTACATGAAGCAGCGAATTCTCTTTTTTGATTTAGCACGATGTGTCGCGGCCATAGCTGTTATCGCGATTCATGTTTTGGCGCCTTATCGTAATGAATTAAGCACCATTCCTTTCGGTGAGTGGCTGACTGCCATTACGGTGAATGGTTTCAGCCGATGGGCAGTGCCTGTGTTCATCTTGATTTCTGGTGCATTGATGCTGAGTGATCAGCGCCCGTTTGATGCTAAATACTACCTCAAGCGCCGTCTGGGTAAGGTACTGATCCCATTCATTGTTTGGTCGCTTTTCTATACCTACCTATCAGGTTGGTCGCTAATGGGTTTTGATGCGGGCGTGAGTTGGGAGGTTTTGCTCAATAGTTATCATCACTACACGTACTATCACCTTGGTTTCTTCTATTACTTCATCCCACTCTACTTTGTGATTCCTTTTTTACAGATCATGGTCAGAAAGTACGGTGATAGATCTGTCTATGCCTTTACGGCTGTATGGTTGTTCACAACGCTATTGTTCTTATTGAAAATCGATGGCCCTTGGAGTCACGAGTTGTGGTTGTACACCGGGTACTTACCGTTGGGTTACCTGCTGTATAAGATGGTTCCACTTAACAAGATGACTGTCGGCGTGAGTGTGTTACTTGGTGGATTAGCGTTACTGACCACGGTTTATATGGTGGTTGATGCAAGTTTGGTCGCAGAAGAGTACACGGTAGGGCGTTGGTTATCTTACAAGACGTTGAACACCGTATTAGCGGCGAGCATGGTGTTCATGGTGTGCCGTTACTATGGTGAAGGCTTGTCTGAGAAGAGCAATCAAGTGGTTGGTTTTATCAGTAAACACAGCTTAGGTATTTATCTGCTGCACCCGATTTTCTTATGGCCAATGAAAGAGTTCGGTTGGTACCAAGGCCACCCTGCTTGGGTTATTCCATTATGGATCGTGATCAGCGGAGCTGGCGCGTTATGGATGAGCTGGTTGGTCTCTAAGTCAGAGAAAACACGTTGGTTATTGCCTTAGCGGTGGGTGCTAAGGCTTTCTGATGGATTGCTTAGAAGATACAGTTGAAGTACCTAATGTTTAGCGCTTCAATGCAAAGTGTAAGAACTTATCGCCTTGGTAGGTTAAGGTACCTTTGTCGCCAGGGTTCAGGGCGTGGAAGTAGTGGATTCCGACTTGGAACTCTCGTTTTGGACCAACCACACCACGTTGAACGTAAATCCAATACTCTTGATCTTCTTGGCCAGGTTCTGCATCAGGAAGGTCGATGGATTGTTTGTCCAACACAGTGACGTTCACTTTCTTTTCTGGCGCATTTTCACCTTGTGAGTGCTTTCGATAGAAACCAAGAAATACCCAAGCCGCTAGACCGGCGAGTGCAAAGATGGCAAAAAAGAGTGAATTAGGCATGTAACCTCCATGTAGTCGTGATGGTTATTCTAATCTTTCAAGCAATAGGGATATGTGTTTCAAGCCGTTATTCGTGAACTGTTGTAAGCCAAGCTGATTATTTTTCGGCAGACATCACATTTAGAGGCCAGTTTGGGATAAAGCATTGTTATTTATTGTCTCTTTCTCTCGTAAATAACAGTGATTTTGTATAAGAATAGGGAAATGCTCGACTAGAATTATAGTGTGGAGTGGGAGGGCTAATATGACCGATATTGAAAAAGTGGTGACAAGAACTCGTAATATAGAGAAATTATTGAGGCTTCAATATCATGCCGAAGGCGAAGGATTGCATGAGCTTGTGTCAAGCTGTGAAGAAAGGCTACCGCACGATACGGTGAGTAAGCTGCGTTATATCGCAACGTGTCGTAATAAGGTAGTCAATGAGCATGAGGCTAAGTTGGAAGACCAGCATAAGTTCATCATGATGTGTAACGACTGTGAGAAGGAGTTGACTCCACGTAGTGGTCGTTTTATTTGGCGAGTTGCAATCTTACTGATGATGGCAATGACTTTAGCTGCTGCTGGTTTCTATTATGCGAACTGGGATGTGTTAACACTGCATCTGTTTTCGAAATGAAAAAATTGAACAAAAAAAGGGACGCTAATGGCGTCCCTTTTTTTATCTGTAACTTGCTTAGTAC